>NZ_CP143546.1:640000-925000 GCF_046237645.1 Rossellomorea sedimentorum | reverse complement strand
TATCAAATATTCCAAAATCGCATGACGTTGGGGAGTAATACGGACTCCAGTTTCTTTCAGCGTGTCGATCGCTTCCTTCAATTGGACATCTGACATCGTCATGCACCTCTATTTCATAAAGATTCTTACTTTATAATGTTTATAATTAGTGTACTAACGAACGACCTGTTTTGTCAATAAATCTCCTCACTAATTCCCTTGATGAAGATTCTGTTCTTTTTCACCCAGCTGGTTATTGATATACCGAGCTGCTACAAAAAGAAAGTCAGACAGCCGGTTTAAATAGGACAAAACCAAGGGATTGACTCCTTCCCCGATGCTTACGGCTTCCCTTTCTGCACGGCGGACCACCGTCCGTGCAGCATGCAGTGCTGCTCCTGCGGGATGTCCTCCAGGCAGGATAAAATTGGATAAAGGAGTCAGCGCTGAATCCCACTTATCAATCGTCGCTTCAAGCTCCTCTACATCTTCTTTAGTTACTTTCCACTTCACTTCTTTACCCTCGGGTGTTGCAAGTTCCGCACCGACATGAAACAAGGTTGTCTGTATTTTATGGAAAGCAGATTGAAATTCATCCCGATTCTCAAAGTATTCATTCTTAATATAGCTTAACCCAAGCCCAATCAAAGAATTCGCTTCATCACATGTACCGTAAGCCTCCACTCTTCTGTCTGCTTTCGAAACTCTCTGTCCGTATATCAACGAGGTTGTACCCTTATCACCAGTTTTTGTATAGATTTTCATCATTCAGTACCCTCTTTCCGCTTTTATTTCATTGATATAATCTGTTCCCTTATTAATATATGTTTTCAAATTCTTTTTAAATATGGCGAAAGAACGCGGCAGATATTGTTTTGTTCTGCTTGAGAGATGCGGCGTAATTGTTACTTTATCCATTGTCCAGAAAGGATGATTTTCTTCAAGAGGTTCAGATTCAAAGACATCAAGATAAGCATGGGACAGTTCATTTTCCTCTAAAGCTTCTACAAGTTCGGAGCTTTTGAACAAGTCCCCTCTACCTATATTTATGAAGACCGCCGACGTTTTCATACATTGAAAATGCTTTTTCTTAAGTATGTACCTTGTAGCTTTCGTACTCGGAAGGATGGATAGGACAAAGTCAGCTTTGCCTAACACCCTTTCCAGCCGGTCGAGGGTAAACATTTCATCGAACCTTCCCGTTATATTACCACTTGTATTAATCCCGGAAACCTTCATTCCGAAGGCTTTACCCAGTCTGGCTATTTCGCTGCCTATGGCGCCGGCTCCCAGAATCAGCAGGTTTTGATCGTACAGCTCAGTTCCCGGGATATCCCTCTGCCATAACCCTTGCTTAACTTCCTTCCTTATCTTCGGGAGCTGCTTGACGTGCTGAAGCATTAACCCAAAGGCAAACTCCGCCATCGGTATCGCGTGAATCCCCTTTACATTTGTGATTAAAATTCCTTTTTCCTTGATAATCTCAAGAGGCATTAATTCCAATCCAGCTGATATGACCATAATCCAGCGAAGCCGCTTCGCTTGAACGATATCTTCTTTTGTCAAGTCTTCCCCAAAGGTCACAATAACTTCTGCTTCTGATAATGCACCGGCTGCAGACTGGATATCTTTAAAGAACTCAAACTTGCATCCTTCGTATTCCGATATTAATTCCTCAGCTAATTCCACTGGCGGTTCGAAAGTGAAGACAATTTTCACTGCTGCACCTCAGTTCCACAAACTTTTATTGTACGAATATTTTATCACTAATACAAAATTCACCCAACTTAACGGTTCGGCAGGAACTTCATTTAGATAGTCTCTTTTCTAAAGCTTTGTTGCTATTTACTATAAAGCTCATGAGATATAGCGATAATTCACAGAAATTATCCTGGTAAACAACAAAGAATAGAGCTAATCACCTTTTTCAGTGAGATAAGCCTTTGTACCGAGGTAAAAATCCTGCCCTTTGGATTTTTCCGATAGCAACATTCTATACGAATACAGCCTTTAGATAAAAAAGAACGGCCGCACGCTGCAGCCGTTAAACGTTCCGAGACTTATTTGAGGAGGTATGCCCTACTTTAATCTATGTAGCAGGAGGAAAAGTGAATGGACAAAAGCCTTCTCTTTGTAAAAATAGGCTTTATTGAAGATTTTCTTTTATATATTCCAGCGCTTCTTTAACATGGCCTTTCACTCTTACTTTTCTCCACTCTTTTGCGATATTCCCCTCTTTATCAATGATGAAGGTGGATCGTTCTATCCCCATATATTCTTTTCCGAAGTTCTTTTTCAACTTCCATACTCCATACCCTTCCGCTACCTTATGGTCTTCATCCACAAGCAGCAGGAAAGGAAGACCATGCTTTTCTACAAATTTTTCATGTTTGTCCTTTGGGTCAGGGCTCACTCCCAGTATGACTGCATCTAACTCTTTGAATTGCTCATGCTGATCTCTGAAATCACATGCTTCTGTAGTACAGCCTGGCGTCATATCTTTCGGATAAAAGTAAAGAACGATATTTTTCCCTTTGTAATCAGAGAGCCTTATGGTTTCTCCATTACTGGCTTCCAATTCAAATTGCGGTGCTTGTTTGCCTGTTTCGACTGTCATTTAACCGCCTCCTGTCATCTTAGTCACTACTAGCTTACCCAAAATGACAGAAACGCTCAACTATCCGGCCCCTTTGTTGGCCCCTCTATAAAAAATGCCTTGATCACAAATGCCGCAGGAATGGTATATCCAAGCCACGACTCGAAAAGTGCGATCCCCCGGCCAATTCCGATCGGAGTCACATCCCCATATCCAACAGAAAAAAGGGTGACACCGCTGAAATATAGACATGTAAATAAATGATCCAGAAAATCACCCTGAATTACATCTCCGTCTTCTACCAGCAAGTCGATTCCTTCGACTTCCAACAGGACGTAAACCAGGCCGAAACCAATCATCAGTACCAAATAAGAGATCCCTAATAAAAGGAAATTTTTAATGGAAAGGTGTTTTTCCCTCCACTTCGACGGGAAGAAAAGCGTTCGTAAACTTAAGGTCATACATAGGGCAATGGCAGCTATCAGAACATATATCATCATCCATCATTCCTATCAGGAAAACTTGTCTCTTCATCTTACGCAAGCATGATCAAAAAAATGTTCTTCTATAGAAAAAACACCCTCTCAAATAAGAGGATGTTTTAGTATTGACGCTGTAGTGTTACAAATGGAAGTTAATTTAATGATTCCATAACTTTATATAATTACCCATTTCTCTCCCTTAAATGGATTTCTGAAACACAATTTCACTCTAAGGCGTTGTTAAAGTCCATCGGGGATACCCTCAAGACACTTTTCATTCGAATTTACCGGGCTGATGTCCTTGAGAACCCTCCTCAAGACACTTTCCATTCGATTTTAACGGGTTGATGTCCTTGAGAACCCTCCTCAAGACACTTTTCATTCGAATTTACCGTGCTGATGTCCTTGAGAGCACTCCTCAAGACACTTTTCATTCCATTTTACCGTGCTGATGTCCTTGAGAGCCTTCCTCAAGACACTTTCCACTCGATTTTAACGGGTTGATGTCCTTGAGAACCCTCCTCAAGACACTTTTCATTCGAATTTACCGTGCTGATGTCCTTGAGAGCACTCCTCAAGACACTTCCGACTTAATTTTCCCCGGTTGATGTCCTTGAGACTCACTTTCAAAACAATTTCACCAATTCCCCGCCTGATCAATGGCTTTCAGGCACATTCTTTACACACCAGCCCTCTAAGAAACCTGAGCTTAAAACCTATCGCAATGTCTCATATAAGTTAATTCCCTGCCCCGCGATACCTTTTCACCCCTTCATTCCATAAGAAAATCGAAAGGCCGAAGAAAAATGCACCTATTAAAGGGGTTAAGTAGGAAAAGATATACCATTCTTCTTTTCCAAGAAAGTAGGCAGCCGGGTAGACTCCGACAAAAGCAAACGGCAGAATCCATGTGAGTACAAATCGAATGACGCTGTTATAAATATCTACTGGATATCTTCCATAATTACCGATGTTGTACATCATAGGCATAATGGATGTTTTGGCGTCAGACCAGAAACCGATGCTCGCCAGGGAGATAAAGATCCCAGCATAAACAAGCGCACCACCGGTGACAAACAACACAAACAGGATAGGGTCCACCCACCCTATCGATAAGCCAAGGTTGTTTCCGGCATAGAACATAATGAACAAACCTGTCAGCAACCCAAACAGGGATTCCAGTTCCATTCTTTCCAGAATAACCTGGAAGAGGCTGTGAATCGGACGGGTTAAAATCCGGTCCATTTCACCCTTTACGATATACCTTTCATTGAAATCCCATATATTGAAAAAGGTTGAAAAAAGCGCAAAGGGCACGAGGAAAAAGCCATAAATGAATATGATTTCATCTCGGTTCCACCCGCTCAACAACTGTGTATGTCCGAAAACGACCAATATAAAAACAAGGTTGACACCCTGAAACAGCAGGTCAGAAAGTATTTCCACCACTAGGTCTGTACGGTATTGCAGTCTTGTTTTCATATATTGTGAAACGTACCGGAAGAACATTGATAGATAAAACACCTTCTTACCCTCCTTGTATGATCATTTGTTTTTTAGCTATCTGCCACAATGCCCCAATAGGAATCAGCAACACGACGACCCAGACCATTTGCAGACCCAGAGCTTCGTATACCTGGAAACCGGTATATCCTTCAGTGAAAATCATGCTCGGGACATAACTGATGCTTTGAAACGGCAGAAACTTCATGGTCTCCTGCGCCCAAACAGGAAAGAAACTGATAGGAAGCAACAAACCTGAAAACAGGTCAATCACGACCCGTTTGGCACGAATCAATCCATCGTTATTAAATAAGAAAAAAGTCGTAATGCCTGTCAATAAATTAATCTGTGTATTGATCATAAAGCTGAAAATGATGGACAAGCCGAAGAACAGCCAAGTCGAGGCATTGGCGGAAACTTCTATCGGAAAGACAAGAGACACTATGATCATCCCAGGAACGGAGAAAAACAGCAGCCTGAATACTCCTTCCCCCAAGCCCTGCATGGTTTTCATGCCAAGGTAACTGTATGGTCTGATCAACTCGACCGCTACTTTGCCTTCTTTAATTTCAGCCGCTATCTCCCTGTCAATGTTATTAAAATAGAAAGCACGCGCCATCCATGCTACTGCTATATAGGTGGTCATCTGTATTATAGATAATCCTTCAATATCCCCTTTTCCTCCGTAGATCGCCTGCCAAAGGAAGTAATAAGCTCCAATATTAATGCTGTAAATCAGGATGCCGCTGTAATAATTCGTTCTGTACGCAAGCATCATCAAAAAGCGGATTCTAATCATTTCGATATATTTTGACATAGAATCCCCCCTATACCTTCACGGTTTCTCTTTGGACAGGTTTGAGATCGACTATCCCCTGTTCATAAATATTCCTGATAATCTCCTCAGTAGTGGTCTCCTTGATTTTCATATCCCTTACTTTATAAGAAGACACCACCAGCCCGATCAAGTCGGAAATCATATTATCGTCCGCTTCTATCATAGCGGAGTACCGCATTTCTTTTTCATCCAGCTGCCACTCGGCTCCCAGATTTGTAGTCAAAGAGTTTAATCCCTCTAAAGAAGGCTGATCAATGAATTGGAATTGAATTTCTTTCGTCTCTCCCCATTCTGTTTTCAAGTTTTGAAGAGCTCCGTCATAAATGACCTTTCCTTCGTCCAGCATGACCACCCGTTCGCAAAGCGCTTCAATATCCGTAAGGTCGTGGGTCGTCAGCAGTATGGTTGTATTGTATTTTTCATTGATTTCCTTTAAGAACTGCCTGATTTTTAACTTCACCAGGACATCCAAACCGATGGTCGGCTCATCTAAGAACAACAGCGGCGGGTTGTGTACAAGCGCTGCAGCCAGTTCGCACCTCATCCTCTGTCCCAGGGAGAGCTTCCTGACAGGCTTGTCCAGTAGCGGCTGGATGTCAAGGGTCTCTATTACATGATCCATATGTTCTTTGTATTGTTCATCAGGTACCTTGTAAACCTTTTTTAAAAGTTGAAAAGATTCCTGAACCGCAATATCCCACCAAAGCTGGGACCTCTGGCCGAACACGACTCCAATGCTTTTGACGAATTTTTCTCTTTCTTTATGTGGATTCATTCCGTTAACCGTCACTTCACCGGCAGTCGGCGTCAGGATTCCTGTCAGCATTTTGATACTGGTTGATTTTCCTGCACCGTTTTCCCCTATATATCCGACCATTTCGCCTTGCTTGACTGTAAAACTGATGTCATTAACAGCAGAAACAACTTTATAATTACGCGTGAACAAGTCGCGAAAAGCACCTTTTAACCCGGAACGGCTGGAGTAGGCTTTAAAATCTTTCCGCAAATTGTGAACCTCTATAGCATTGTTCATTCATACTCCTCCTTCAATCTAAACCATGAAATAGTGTAACACAGCAGCCTGCCATGAAGAGCGGAAGATGCTTATTAATTAAGAATACCCCCTTAATTTGCGCTATATCTGCCAACATACTAAAATGAGTGAGAGATTTAGAAAATGAGGGAGGACATAATCAGTATGAATTTCACTAACTCTGAACGTTTACATAAACAAGCACTGGAAAGAATTGTCGGAGGAGTCAACAGCCCTTCCCGTTCTTATAAAGCGGTTGGGGGCGGGTCTCCTGTTGCAATGGAACGGGCCAAAGGAGCCTATTTCTGGGATGTGGACGGCAATAAGTACATCGATTACCTTGCCGCATATGGTCCCATCATCACAGGACACGCGCATCCGCACATTACCGAAGCGATTACAAAAGCCGCAGAAAACGGAGTACTATATGGAACACCCACTCCTTTTGAAGTGAAGTATGCAGAAATGCTCCAAGAAGCCATGCCCAACCTGGATAAGGTCCGTTTCGTCAATTCCGGGACAGAGGCAGTCATGACGACCATCAGGGTAGCACGGGCTTATACCGGCCGCGATAAGATCATTAAATTTGCCGGCTGCTATCACGGCCATTCTGACCTTGTGCTTGTAGCTGCCGGTTCCGGCCCCTCCACGCTGGGTACCCCGGACTCTGCAGGAGTGCCGAAAAGCATCGCGAATGAAGTGATTACCGTTCCATTCAATGATATTGAACCCTTCAAAGAAGCGATGGAAAAGTGGGGAGATCAGATTGCCGGCGTCCTGGTAGAGCCAATCGTCGGGAACTTCGGAATCGTCGAACCGAAGGAAGGATTCCTGCAACAGGTAAATGATATCACCCACGAAGCTGGGGCCCTTGTCATCTATGATGAAGTCATTACAGCGTTCCGTTTCATGTACGGAGGAGCCCAGGATATGCTTGGGGTTAAGCCTGATTTAACGGCAATGGGGAAAATCATCGGCGGCGGCCTTCCGATCGGTGCCTACGGAGGAAAAGCCGAAATCATGGAAAAAGTCGCCCCTCTTGGACCTGCTTACCAGGCTGGTACAATGGCAGGGAATCCAGCTTCCATCCTGTCAGGAATAGCCTGCCTTGAAGTCCTTAAGGAAGAAGGCGTTTACGACAGGCTTGATCAACTGGGCGCCATGCTTGAAGAAGGAATTCTTAAAGCGGCCGAAAAGTATAATACACCGATTACGATCAACCGGTTGAAAGGTGCCCTAACCCTGTATTTCACCACAGAAAAAGTCGCGAACTACGAACAGGCTGAGGCAACAGACGGAGAAATGTTTGCCAAGTTCTTCAACCTCATGCTTCGTCAGGGAATCAATCTCGCTCCTTCCAAATATGAAGCATGGTTCCTTACCACCGCACATACAGAGGAAGATGTTGAGGAAACGATCGAAGCAGTCAACCATGCATTCGGTCAACTTCAAAACGCATAAAGATTCAATCATATACAAGGAGGGCAGCCTCCTTGTTTTTATTTTATCCCATAATGAAAGCGTTTACAGAGAGTTGAAACCCCCTGCACCCTTCCATAACCATCCATGATTTTGAATAAAAAATTGAATTCTGAAAATTCTTATGATAATATGAAGTTAGTATTCAGAATATTTTGAGTCATATTCTGTATTTTTACGGAGGTGCTTTTATTGAAAGAACAACGAACTCAATGGAGTCCTGAACTCTTTAAAGATTTCCATAATGGTGCGCATGATGCCTGTGGAATTGTGGCATCAATTGAAAAAAATAAAATACCGGCAAAAGAAAATATTGACCGCTGTATCGAGGCATTGGTAACTATGGATCATCGGGCTGGATTTATTAACGGCGAAGGAGATGGAGCTGGCATACATATCGACATTCCCAGAGCCGTCTGGTCCGAAAAGCTTGAAGCCGCTTCTATCGATCCCTCTTTAGCTCTATCGCCCCGATTTGCGATCGGCCACTTTTTCATTAAAGGCATTCCAGTAAACCAAGGGAAACAGGAAATTGTCGACAAGCTAGAAAAGCAAGGCTTCCATGTATTGCTTACCGATCTTGATTCAACAAGGCCCGACACCTTGGGTCCAATCGCCGCTCAAGAGAATCCGCACTTTCTGCAGGCGGCATTTCTCTCACCGGAAAAACAGGAAAAAACAGAGACATACAGGCAGTTATTCGAACTGCTCGCTTCTATCGAAGAAAACACCGCAATCCATGTTTCATCCCTAAGCCCGGACCACGCAGTCTACAAAGTAATGGGAGCCGGGGCTTCACTGCAGAAATATTATAAAGACCTGACAAACCCTAAAGTCGCGTCCACTATGACATTGGGACACAACCGCTACTCAACCAATACTCTATCAAACTTTTTCAGAGTCCAGCCTTTCAGTGTAATCGGCCATAACGGCGAGATCAATACCATCAGCAAGCTCCGGTCAGAAGCACAAAAGATTGATGTACCACTTGTGGAAAATGGAAGTGATTCACAAGACCTTAACAGAACTATTGAAACCCTGATTGGAAGAGACGGCTACTCCTTGTTTGAAGCCATGGAGCTGGTGTTTCCTCCAATTATTAATGAAATCAAGCAATATCCTGAATACCTTCAGGATCTATACACCTATTTAAGGGAAACCTGGGGGCATTTTGCACAAGGACCTGCCGGCATCATCTCCCGTTTCGGTGAAGAAGCTGTCTTCAGCGTGGATTCACTCGGACTTAGACCGCTGTGGATGCTGGAACTCGAAAGCGCCTACGTGTTTGCATCTGAGCCCGGCGTCGTCAAATCTGCTGAATTCACTGGAGATCCGAAGCCTCTTTCCCCTGGTGAAAAAGTCGGATTCTCCTGGGAAAATGACAAGATAAAAAAATACGAATACACAGAATTCCAAAGTGAAATCTACAGCCGTTTCGAAAAAAGAATTGACTTCAAGGGCTACAAATCCAGACTGGATACTCTCAATCTTCCAAAACACATTTTGATGAGCTATCCTACCAGCATCGAAAATGGACAATATAACGCGTTCGGCTGGGAAAGGGAACAAGTCCAGCTGTTGGAACAAATGGCAGAAAAGGGTGCTGAACCAATTCGTTCACTAGGACATGATTCACCTCTGGCAGCCATCAATCCAAACCGTAAGAATGTGACAGACTTCATCAAGGAAAGTGTCGCAGTAGTGACAAATCCGGCAATCGACAGAGACCGTGAAACAGAGCACTTCTCTACCAGAACGATCATCGGGAAAAGACCGCACCATAATAGAAGAACCGATAAGGACCTTGCTGTTGAATTGCTGACTCCTCTTTTAATTGAGGGCAAAGCAGGATGGGAAGCTTCAGAATCATTACAGCAGCCAAGCTTTGACGGCCTGGTGCATCTCTTCCAAAAAGAGAATCTATGTCACTTCATATCTACCACTTTCACTGAAAAGGAATCGGTTCAAGAGGCATTAAATAGATTAGCGGATGAGGCTCAAGATGCCGTTTCTTCAGGCAAAAGCCTGCTTGTACTCGATGACGGAAACTCTCATCATGACGGAAACCTTTGGCTGGATCCTCATCTTGTCCTTGCCGCAATCGATCAGAGGCTTACGGATGTTTCTTTGCGAAGAGACTGCTCATTGCTTCTTCGTTCTGCAGCCATCCGGTCCCTTCATGATGTCATTGTGGCATATGGTTTCGGAGCCGATGCCATCAGTCCTTACTACATGTTCTTGACTGTCCTGGAGGAAGAATCCCTTGAACCAGTGAAAAACTTATACACTTCGCTTCAAAAGGGACTGGAAAAAGTCATTTCCACTATCGGTATCCATGAACTCAGAGGATACGGAAGGCTCTTCTCTGCCATTGGCTTAAGTGATGAGGTCGCTGAGACATTGAACATCGTAAATTTCTTCGGCTCTGAGAATCTTGCATTCAATTTTGAGGAAATGAAAAAAGACTCCATACAAAGGGCTGCGGATTACTTTGATGAAAAACAAAGAATCGCCAAGAGTTTCCATTTGTTCCCTCGAATCTGGAAAGCAATCGGAGATGTCGCCAGAACAGGAGACTATACCGGCTATAGAGAGAAAATCACTGAACAGGAAGAAACAAAGCCTGTTACTATCAGGCATTTAACATCTCTCAAAAAGTCTGAAAAACCCGTCGACCCTAAAAAAGTCGATATAAGCGTCGGGGACCACAGTCTTCCATTCGCCATTGCATCAATGTCATTCGGATCTCAAAACGAGATTGCCTTCAGGGCTTACGCTGAAGCAGCCGACCGTTTGAATATGGTCAGCTTGAACGGTGAAGGCGGCGAGATTAAAGATATGATCGGCAAATACCCTAAGACACGCGGCCAGCAGATTGCATCCGGCCGATTCGGAGTGAATGCTGAACTTCTGAACTCTTCTAACCTGCTGGAAATCAAGATCGGCCAAGGAGCCAAGCCGGGTGAAGGGGGACATCTGCCAGGTTCAAAGGTTACAGCAAAAATAGCACAGGCACGTAACGCGACCATCGGCTCTGATTTAATCTCACCATCGAATAACCATGACATTTATTCGATCGAAGACCTTGCTCAGATGATACATGAGTTAAAAACGGCCAATGACCAGGCTAAGGTGGCAGTAAAAGTACCCGTTGTACCAAACATCGGGACAATAGCAGTCGGAATCGCCAAAGCTGGTGCAGACATTGTTACTCTCAGCGGATTTGACGGAGGAACGGGTGCAGCAAGAATTCACGCCCTTCAACATGTCGGCCTCCCGGTAGAAGTCGGGGTCAAAGCAGCCCATAACGCATTGCTTGAAGCCGGATTGAGGGATACAGTCGAGATTTGGGCCGACGGCGGAATCAAAAGTATGCAGGATGTTATTAAGGTTATGCTTCTTGGTGCGAACAGAATCGGATTCGGTACCCTTTCCATGATTGCGATTGGATGTACAACATGCCGAGGCTGTCACCTGGATACCTGTCATGTGGGAATTGCCACCCAAATAGAATCAGAGGCACAGGCTAAGGATCATGGTCTCCGCCGTTTTGTGCCTAGGCAGCTCGACCTTGCTGTATCAGGCTTGACGAACCTCTTTACTGCTTTTGGAGAAGAATTGAAGGCACTGGCAGCCTCCATCGGCATCCAGCGCCTGCAAGATGCCGTCGGGCGCTCAGATTTATTGGAACAAGTCAGCGGCAGCGAATTCATGAATCTATCCACCCTGTTGCAGCCACTGGAAATCGGCCAGTTCCACAAAGAAGCAGCCGCTTCCCTTGAACAGCCGAAAATGCTGCAGGCAGTAGCTGGTGAATACCTTGACAGCAGTGTGGAAGAACTCCATTTATCAAGGGAGTTTTCAGGAGTCATCTCGAATCAGCGTGTGTTGGGAAGCCGCGCCTCCGGACATAGAGTGCGTTCCAAACTCCAGAATCTAAATTCTGAATTGCAGCCTGTCCAGCTCTCTTATAAAGATTGCTCCATCCCTGGTAATGGACTCGGTGCGTATAATGTTGACGGCATTAACATTACTGTCAGCGGTGGTGCCCAGGATGGCCTTGGCAAGTCAAGCTATGGTGGTACCATCACAGTCACGAAAGGAAGAGCGAAAAACAACCTCTTCTTCAATGGATCAGCCGGTAAGGGCTTTGGATATGGAGCACAGCAAGGCCTTCTGATGGTGCAGGGTAATGCAGATGCCCGTGCAGGAATCCGTTTGTCAGGTGCTGACATGGTCATCGGCGGCCTCGTAACAAAGCCAATACCAGCTAAGGAATATGGAAATATTGGATCAAATGCGAATATCAAAGGTTTCGCCTTTGAATATATGACAAATGGACGCGGCCTCGTCCTTGGAGATCCAGGCCCATGGATTTGTGCCGGAATGACGGGCGGAGTCGTCTATCTGCGCCATCAGCCTGAAATGGGGCTTACCCGGGAAGCATTGACCAGACGAATCGCCAAAGGCGCCAAAGTGCAGCTTCAGCCGTTAAACGAACAAGGAAAAGAAGATGTGACTGAACTTCTAACCAAGTACATCAAAGCGCTGGAGAATGAACAGCCTGGAGAAGCGGACAGCTTAAGAAAGCTTTTAGATTCACCTGGTCATCATTTCCTACAAGTCATTCCTTCTAAAGAGCAGGCAGATCCATCTGTTTCAACAGAATAATAAGATAAAAGCTGATGCTGGAGTAGGAACTCCAGCTCAGCTTTTTTATGTCAAGTATGGTGATATTCCCTATTCCCTTTTCCTGCCCTTAAAAGTAAAATAAGGTCTATGCAAAAGGAAAAATTGTTTAGTCTTCTCCCTTTGTGTTAAATCTACAGTAAGTGTATTTATTTTTTGTTCAACAGAAGGGGCTGACCGTTTTATGTGGGTGGAGCATGTGAATTTGGTCCATTTCACCGAGAAGAAGTCCGTTTTTTTTCGGAACAGCCCAAAATTTGGTTCATTTCTTCAATACAGACAAATATGTACTATGGAAAGGATATCTATACAATGAAGCTAGGTGCCCGTATTTTTAAGACCGGGATTGCAATTGTACTCGCTTTGCTGGCAGCAGACATGTTTAACTTTCCAAATCCCGTTTTTGCCGGGATTGCTGCTGTTTTTGCTGTGCAGCCGACCATTTACCGCTCTTATCTTACTATCATTGAACAAATTCAGGCCAATCTCATTGGCGCCATTCTTGCCGTTCTGCTTGTACTCTTATTCGGCCACAATATATTGGTCATCGGGTTGGCGGCAATCATTGCCATTTTGATCATCTTAAAACTTAAACTTGAAAACACGATCGGACTTGCTCTTGTAACTCTGATTGCCATTATGGAGGCACCACCGGATGATTTCATCCAGTTTGCACTGATTAGGTTCTCCACAATCATGACAGGGGTGTTTGCTTCCTTTGTCGTCAACTTAATCTTTATTCCGCCAAAATATGAAACGAAGCTCTATCATAAGATAGAAGATATTACAGAAGAGATCTTGAAATGGATTCGTTTGAGCAACAGGCATTCCTCCGAATTTCATTTATTAAAAAAAGATTTTGAGAAAATCAGAGAAAGATTAACGAAGAGTGAACAACTGTACCTGTTATATAAGGAAGAGCGAAATTACTTAAAGACCAGTGATGTGGCCAAAAGCAGAAAGCTGGTCATCTACAGGCAAATGATTTCAGCTGCCCGGAGGAGCTTCGAGATCCTTAAGCGCCTGAATCGCTATGAGAATGAGCTTAATCATCTGCCTGAACCGCTGAGAAGCTCGATAACAGAACAACTGGACTGTCTTTTGACTTATCATGAACAACAGCTGCTCCGCTTTATCGGAAAAATGCATGTTGTCACAGAAAGCGACCACAATAATACGGTTTGTTTAAACAGGAAAGAAATGATGAATCTATTTATGGATGAAATCAATAAGTCCTATAATGAAACAGACATCAATACCTTTCATATACTTCACATCTTTTCGGCAATCTTTGAATATGACGAACAGCTTGAACATCTCGACACATTGATCACGAGCTTTCAATCTTATCACAAAGATGAAAATGAAGTGACAGTCAGAGAAGTGGAAGATCGATAATCAAAAAAGATGCCTCATTTGGGGCATCTTTTTTTAGGGCAGTGAAGTTCTTTAGGTGGATTTTATTCAGCTGATGAGGTATTGTTCCGTAAATGAGACACCGGTATCTATACGGAGTCACCGGGCTGCGCCAGAAGAGGATATGCAGGAGAGGAAACAAAAAGCTTAACAGTCAACCTAATACATAGTAATTAGAAAAAGATGCCGCTGTGGGCATCTTTTTTTAATTCTTCATTTTTGGATCGAGGGCGTCTCTCAATCCGTCTCCCATCAGGTTGAACCCTAAGACGGTCAACATGATAGCCAAACCTGGGAAAATCATAGTCCAAGGGGCATCCAGCATATACCTGCGTGCATCTGAAAGCATTTTCCCCCACTCGGGATCCGGCGGCTGTGCTCCCAATCCCAAGAAGCCAAGTGCAGCCGCTTCAAGGATGGCAGTTGCAATTGCCAGTGTTCCCTGTACAATGATCGGCGCCATACTGTTTGGAAGCACATGGCTGAATAAAATTCGCCTGTCACTCATTCCAATAGCTTTTGCTGCCATTACGTACTCTTCCTGTTTTACGCTGAGAACCCGGGACCTTATCAATCGGCCGAAGTTCGGTATATTAATAATGGCAATGGCGATCAGGGCATTTCTTAAAGAAGGTCCCAGCGCAGCAACTACCGCGATGGCCAAAAGGATACTCGGAAAGGCTAACAGGATATCAAATAATCTTGAAATGACCATGTCCACCCATCTACCGTAATACCCTGCCACAATGCCCAGCAGACTTCCAGCTATTGCTGAACCGACAACAGCGAAAAATCCTACCGTAAGGGAAATCCTCGCTCCATGTATGATCCGGGATAAAATGTCACGACCAAAGTCATCTGTACCAAGCCAATGTTCTGCGGACGGAGCTTGCAGCCTGATTTCCAAATTCTGCTCATTTATGCCTTGAGGAGCAATGATAGGAGCAAAAAGAGCAAGGATGATAAAAAAAAGTACTATCCCGGACCCTACTAAAGCCGTTTTATTTTTACGAAAACTTTTCCATGCTTCCTTCCATGGAGAGATGGTCTCTTCTGATGTTTTTTGTTTTATTTCACCTGTGTTTGGTGCCAGTTCTGCCATTATGTGGACACCTCTCTCTAATTGTATTTAATTCGTGGATCGACTGCTGCATACAGAAGATCGACAATAAGGTTGATTGTTACAAATATAGCAGCAACCACGAGGATTCCTGATTGGATAACCGGGTAATCGCGGTAACTGATAGCATCAAAAATATATCTCCCGATTCCCGGCCAGCCGAAAATGGTTTCCGTCAATATCGCGCCGCCGAGCAGGAGTCCCATCTGCAGTCCTATTACAGTCAGTACTGGAATGACTGCATTTTTTAAGGAATGTTTGTAAACGACAAAAAACATTTTCAAGCCTTTTGCCCGTGCAGTCCGGATATAATCAGATTTCATTACTTCCAGCATGCTGGATCGAGTCATTCTGGCGATGATTGCCATAGGAATCGTGGCCAGCGCTAAGCCAGGAAGGATTAAATGCTGAATGACAGCTCCGAGTTTCTGGAAATCACCTTGAATTAAGGTATCGAGTAAATACAAATTCGTTATAGCATTGACCGGATTTCGTATATCTTCCCTGCCTGTAGTCGGCAGAAGATCAAGTTGAATGCCGAATACCCATTGGCCCATCAATCCCAGCCAGAAAATCGGCACTGAAACTCCAACCAAAGCAAGGATCATCGCTGTATAATCAAACCAAGAATTCTGAAACCAGGCACTAATGATGCCTGCATTTACACCTATTACAACTGCGATAATCATGGCTACCAAAGCCAACTCAAACGTAGCAGCAAGATAAGGCCATATTTCGCTGGAAACGGCTGATTTCGTCCTTATGGATTCACCCAGATTACCTTGGAAAAGGCCGGCTAAGTACTCAAAGTACTGAATATACCATGGGTTGTCCAATCCCAGCTGGGCCCTTAATGCAGATACAGCCTCTTTGGTGGCCTGCTGTCCAAGGATTGTCTGCGCTGGATCTCCAGGGATTGCCCTGATTATCATGAAAACGATAAATGTCATTCCGAAAAGTACAGGGATGAGCTGTAACAATCTGCGGATCGTATATTGAAACATTTGTGTTCACCTCTTCTAGTTAGGCATATTTTCCTGCTGCCCCATACTTGATAAAACGCTTGAAGGACTGAATGGGCTAACGCCCTGCAACCCATTAATATGTACAAAAGGGAGAAATCTGAGATATCCCCCCTTTGTTTATTGCTTATTCGAGATCTACGCCGCTCAACCAGTCAGATCCAGTTGGATGAGGCTTGAAGTTCTTTACTTTTGAGCTTCCAGCTAAAAGTGGAGTTGAATGCGCCAGCGGGATCCAAGGTGCATCTTCATGAATGATTTCCTGAGCCTCTTTATAAAGCTCAGCACGTTTGTCTTCATCTACTTCAGATTGAGCTGCAATCAGTACATCATGAAGCTTATCATTGCTGTAGTAAGCGTAGTTATTGCTTCCGATATTATCTTTATCAAGAAGAGTGTAAAGGAAGTTATCGGCATCCCCGTTATCACCTGTCCATCCAAGCAGGAATGCATCTGCTTCACCTTTGCTAGCTTTGTCTAAGTATGTTGCCCACTCAAATGATACGATTTCTGCTTTTACACCGATTTTTGCAAAGTCAGCTTGGATTGCTTCTGCAACTTTCTGACCATCCGGCATGTATGGACGAGGAACAGGCATTGCCCATAGTTCCATTTCAAATCCATCAGGATATCCTGCTTCTGCAAGCAATTCTTTCGCTTTATCAAGGTTGAATTCGTATGGCTCAATATCATCGTTATAACCATTGATTACCGGCGGCATTGGGTTTTTAGCCGGAGTCGCTTTACCCTCGAAGAAAGCATCGATGATTGCTTGTTTGTTCACAGCATGGTTAAGTGCCTGACGAACTTTAGGATTGTTAAATGGCTCTCTTGTGTTCGTCAATCCCAGGTACCCTACATTGAGGGAAGGACGTTCAAACAGTTGAAGGTTTTCGTCTTGTTGGATCTTTTCAGCATCACTCGGGTTGATACCGTCTGCCAAATCGATTTCACCTGAGATCAATGCATTCAGACGTGCAGAGTTTTCAGGAATGGACTTAAAGATGATCTGGTCAAGTTTCGGTAAGCCTTCCTGCCAGTAATCTTCGTTTTTCTCAAGTACGATTTTGTCATTTTCTTTCCACTCAACAAACTTGAATGGGCCTGTACCTGCATTCGTAGGCTGCTTCGCAAACTTGTCACCAAGCTCTTCAACAGCTGTCGGGCTCGCGATAGAGAACATGCTCATCGCAAGGTTTTTCAAGAAAGGTGCTTGAGGACGTTTTAACGTAAATTCAACCGTTCCTTCGTCAACAGCCTTAACTTCCTTGATTACGTGCCCTTCATCTCCTTTGAACCCGCCAAACATTGAGCCGTAATAAGGAAACTCATCAGCACTTCCATTCATCCAGCGCTCAAAGTTGAACACTACTGCATCAGCATTGAAGTCTGTTCCATCTTGGAATTTGACTCCATCTTGCAGCGTAAATGTGTAAGTTAATCCATCATCAGAAACTTTCCAATCTTTTGCAAGACCTGCTTGAACTTCAGTGTCCTGCTCTCCAAACTTAACAAGTGTTTCAAAAATGTTCTTCGTTACTTTAAATGATTCCCCATCAGTGACGGTAATCGGATCCAGTCCGACTGAGTCACCCCCGCGTCCAAAAATCAGTGTCTTTGATGCGGAGTCACTGGATGACCCATCAGCTCCGCAGCCGTATAAAGCGGTGGAAACTGCCATTAGAAGTACTAAAAGTACTGCCCAGCTCCTTCTCTTCAAATAAATCCCCTCCAAAAAATTTTTTTATATGCTTATATCACTGACCATCTTCATAGAGATGACAAGCAACATAATGCCCTGGTAAGTGTTCCCTGAATTCAGGTGTTTTGGTTTTACAAACATCCATTGCAAACGGACATCTTGTATGGAAAGCGCAGCCTGCCGGCGGATTCGACGGACTAGGAATATCCCCTTGCAAGAGGATTGTATCTCTTTCAAATGCCGGATCCGGAATTGGTACAGCAGACAATAAGGCCTGGGTGTAAGGGTGCAGCGGCTTCTCGTAGAGATTTTCACTATCACTCAGCTCTACCATTCTCCCTAAATACATGACGCCCACTCTATCACTTATATGCCTGACCACCCCTAAATCATGAGCGATAAATATGTAGGTCAAATCAAATTCTTTCTGAAGATCCTTCATCAAGTTTAAGACTTGTGCCTGAATGGATACATCAAGTGCAGATACGGGCTCATCAGCGATAATCAGCTTTGGCTGCGTCATCAATGCCCTGGCAATACCAATTCTCTGCCTTTGTCCTCCGCTGAATTGATGAGGGTATCTTTTGGCGTGATAGCTGCTTAAACCTACAATTTCAAGCAGCTCATGTACTTTTTTCTTTCTTTCACTTGCAGAACCGATTCCATGGACAATCAGCGGTTCTTCCAATATTTTTTCGACGGTATGCCTTGGATTCAAGGATGCGTAGGGATCCTGAAACACCATTTGGATATCCCGACGGATTTTCCTCATTTCTGCCTTTGATAGACTTGTAAGCTCTTTATCTTCAAAAGTCACCTTGCCTTCTGAAGGGTCTATCAATCTCATTAACATCCTTCCGGTAGTCGACTTTCCGCAGCCGCTTTCTCCTACGATCCCAAGGGTTTCTCCCTTTTTCACCTGAAAGGAAACGCCGTCAACAGCTTTTACATGGTTGACCGGCCTTCCCAAAATTCCACCTGTAATGGGAAAATGCTTTTTAAGTCCCTCAACCTTTAACAGCGGTTCTGTCATGAGTGTTCTCCTCCTTGCTGTCGTATAGAAAGCAGCGGCTTGTATGGCCTGGTTCCGTCTCATAGAGATCCGGAGTTTCGCTTAAACAGCGGTCAAAGGCGTATTCGCATCGTGCAGCAAACCGGCAGCCATGTTTAATGGACCCTGGTTTAGGGACACTCCCCGGAATAGAGTAGAGCTTCTGCTTCTTAAACCGCATGTCAGGGACAGATTGAATAAGTCCCTTTGTATACGGGTGTTGAGGGTTTTTAAAAATCTCCTCAACGGTTCCTTCTTCAACAACTTTTCCTGAATACATAACGATAAGCCTTTCACACGTCTCGGCTACAACACCGAGGTCATGGGTAATGAGGATGACCGCTGTATTCATTTCTTTATTCAATTGTTTCATCAGCTTTAGGATTTGTGCCTGGATTGTTACATCCAGCGCGGTTGTTGGTTCATCGGCAATTAATACTTTTGGGTCGCATGCCATGGCCATGGCGATCATGACTCTCTGCCTCATCCCCCCTGAAAGCTGATGAGGATATTCATTCAGTAACTCTTCTGCCCGCGGCAAGCCGACAAGCTGCATAATCCTAACGGCATCCTTTCGCGCTTCAGCTTTACTGTTCTTTTTATGTATACGGATTGCTTCTGTAAGCTGGTTTCCAATTGTAAAGACCGGATTCAAAGAGGTCATTGGCTCCTGAAAAATCATGGCAATGTCATTTCCTCGAATTTCCCGCATTCTTTTTTCAGAAGCTTTCGTTAAATCCTCGCCTTTAAAAAGAATTTTTCCGCCTGTGACTTTACCCGGCGGACTCGGGACCAGCCCCATAATCGATAGTGAGGTGACACTTTTCCCACAACCGGATTCGCCAACAATCCCCAAAATTTCGCCTTCATTTACATGAAAGTTCACGTTATCTACTGCAGGTACTTCTCCGTCATCTGTAAAAAAGGTGGTCTGAAGCTCTTCCACTTTTAAAATAGGAGTATTTGCTGTCATCTCTATAACCCCCTTGATAAAACTATTGAAAATTTTATGTGTTTTCTGAAATCTCTTGTAATTTATTATACATAGCCGTTCAAAAGAATCAATAGCAAATATCGAATAAGGCTTTGGAACGAGATTCACTGGAACGTTTTTCTATAGCACAATTATTGATTTAAAGGTATTTGTTAATGGTGGAGTCTTCGGGGTTTTTTAAAGGATTTTTAGACAATAAGTTACGATTTTCGTCAATGCAAATAAAAAAAAGAACTGAATCACATTCGATTCAGCTCTTGTGGTTTCCTCAAATCAATTTTGTAAGGATGGCTTAAATTATTCCTGAAAACATTACATATTACCAAGTGCGTGACTACTAAATCCTAAGGATCTATTGATCAAGCTGCTGGACCTGAAACAGTTTATGATAATGACCCTGTTTTTCCATCAGTTCGGCGTGGGTACCCATCTCGGCAATTTCCCCGTATTCTATATGAATGATACGGTCAGCATGGGTGATGGTTGAAAGTCTATGCGCGACAATGAAAGTGGTACGATCTTTGGCAAGCTTCTCCATTGCCTCCTGGATAAGATGCTCACTTTCCAAATCGAGGGCAGATGTCGCTTCATCCAGTATAAGGATTGGCGGGTTCTTGAGGAACACTCTGGCAATCGCCACCCTTTGTTTCTGGCCGCCGGAAAGCTTGACTCCGCGTTCGCCTACTTTTGTATCATAGCCTTCCGGGAGACTCATGATAAAGTCATGGGCATTGGCTGCTTTGGCAGCTGCAATGACCTCATCATCGGAGGCCCCGGGCTTCCCAAACAGTATATTCTCTTTTACTGACTCACTGAACAGGATATTATCCTGAAGCACCATCCCTATATTGTTCCGCAAACTTTTAACTTGATAATCTTTAATGTTTTTTCCATCAAGCGTGATCTTCCCGCGGGTCACATCATAGAACCGGGGAATCAGACTGACGAGCGAAGATTTTCCTCCGCCACTCATTCCAACAAGAGCTACCGTTTCTCCTGCAGGGATCTTCAGGTTGATATCCCGCAGCACCTCCGCGTCCGCAGCATTATATTGAAAATGCACCCCATCAAAGATGATTTCCCCTTTGACGTTCTTGCACTCCACCGCTCCAGGCTCATCATCGACATCATACTTTTCATCCATGAATTCAAAGACCCGGTCCATGGACGCAATCGATTGCGTGAGGGTAGTGGATGAATTCACAAGCCTTCTCAGCGGGTTATACAGTCTGTCGATATAGGCAATGAATGCGGCCATTACCCCAACCGTTAAGTTATCATTGATAACCTGTATCCCTGCATATCCGATAACAACCAAAGGGGCAATATCTGTGATGGTATTAACGACCGCAAACGCTTTTGCATTCCAGCTCGTCTGCTTCAATGCTTTGTTGAGAAAATGACTGTTATGTCCCCTGAACTGGTTCTGTTCATGATCTTCCACCGCAAAACTTTTAATAACGGACATCCCCTGGACTCGTTCGTGAAGATAGCTCTGCACTTCTGCAAGCGCCTGCGATCTGTCTCTTGTCAATTTCCTCAGGTTGCCGAAAAAATATTTTACTGAAATAGCGTAAAACGGAAAGGCGATGAGAGATACAAGAGTCAAGCCAACATCGTATGTAAACATGATCGATACGGCAATGATGATGGTCGCCACGTCCAGCCATAAGTTCATGAGGCCTGTGATGACAAAGTTCTTCGTCTGCTCGACATCATTGATCACCCTTGAAATGACCTCTCCTGCCCTTGTATTGGAATAATATTTAAAGCTCAGCTTCTGTGTATGGCTGAACAGTTTATCCCTTAAATCATAAAGAATTTTACTTCCTGTCCACTGTGCGAAATATTGTCTGTAATACTCCACGGGCGGACGTACTATGACGAAGATAAAGATCATGACACCCATGATCATTAGAAGCTTATCCGTCTTTTCACCATTGGATAATGTATCGCTTCCAATAATATCGTCAATGACATATTGAATTAATATCGGGATCAGCAAAGGTATGGCAAACTTGATGATACCGATAAGAAGTGTTCCGATAATCTGCAATTTGTATGGTCTGACAAACTGCATAAAACGTTTTATGCTATCCATCCATTCATCCTCCTCCCGGTATTTTCCCCTATGAGCACAATAAAAAACCTGTTGATTCAAGCCCAACAGGTTTACTGCCGCATAAAGATTTAAACCGGCAATTTATATCTGCCTTACTTCCTGTGATAAAGAAATCTCTCATACCAGACATCGATGAAGTCAGGTGCAAACGGACCTTTCCGCTGCCTGATCCAACGGACAAGCTTGTCCACATTCCTTTTTAAAATATGATCGATGACATCTGGATACCCCATCTGTTTTCTGTGAGTTTCATACTCATCTTCGTCCAGCAGAGTATAGGTCATATCCGGAAACACTTTAATATCAAGGTCATAATCTATATATTTCAATGCCTCATGATCATAAACAAATGGTGAACTCAGATTACAATAATAATAAATTCCATCTTCACGAATCATGCAAATGATATTAAACCAAAGCTCCGCATGAAAATAGCAGATGGCCGGTTCACGGGTAATCCATGTCCTGCCGTCCGATTCCGTTACCATCGTACGGTCGTTTCCCCCGATAACAAGATTTCTTGTACCCTTTAGTACCGTCAGTTCATTCCAGACACGATGGATATTCCCATCATGCTTATAACTATGTATTTGTATTGGTTGCCCTTCGCTGGGAACCGCCATCAGTCTCCCCTGCCTTCCTGCAGAATATTCCGCTAATCTATTAAGTCTATTTTATTATTATAACGTTTTGAGAATAATTTTAAAACAAAAGAGCCATTGTTTTTGGCAATGGCTCTCTCTAAGGTCATTTATGGGTGTTCTTTATGCGATATGATTGGCACTTGCTTATCGCTTCAAGGGTGATTCTTTGCTGCGTGTCATTACTCCATGAAAAAGAAAAAGAGCCACGGCGGCTCTAATAAGGTTTAAATCAAAACCTTTTCTTCCGAATACATTTGGATCACTTCAGTGGTTTGGTCCTGAAAGACTTTCTGAATCTCTTTAAGTTCTTTTTTCATCATGGATATTTCCATATGGATGGAATCCAGCTTGGATTGCTGCTGCAACTCCGCCAGTTCTCTCTCAATTTCCTGACAACGCTCTATTTCTGATTGCAGGAACAGGAGTTTATCCATCGTTTCCAACTGATTTGCGATAAGTTTGTTAAATTGGGACATTCCAAACACCACCCTCTCAGAAGTTCTACTAAATAAATTCCATGTCTTTATGTAATTCCCTTTGACTAGTTATGTCGCTTGAAGGGTTTGTTTGTCGGTTAGTTTAGATTTCACAATAAGTGTGAGAAAACTCGAATGGCTATTGATCACTAGAACACTCCTGAGAGGCACTCTTACCTTCAATTTGACTCTTATTTTGCCTCTATACCTTCTCCTAGACGCATTTTCACCCTTCAATCCACTCGCTTTTTGCCTCTACACCCCTTCTAGAGGCACTTTCACCCTTCAATCCACTCGCTCTTTGCCTCTACAATCCTTCTAGAGACACTTTCATCGTCTAATCCACTCGCTTTGGTTTTTACAGCCCTCCGAAAAAGGACATTTCTCCTCAATTCAACCTTACATTTAATCCCCTAAGACCCTTGAGCCTGACCTTCGATGATTATGCTAAACGAGTATATGTCCACCCCGGCAGCCTCATAAAGGGGAAAAGGCACCCTGTTACCAGCAGGATGCCTTTTCGTTAGATTATTGTTGGTTCTTTTTAGCTTGAGATTGAGCGTTTTGTTGTTTCACATGTTGTACATCAGTCTCAGAAGCAAACTCGGCACCGTATTGGCCAGCTTGTCCTTGAGATTGAGCGTTTTGTTGTTTTACGTGTTGTACGTTAGTACCTGATTGCGTTTGGTTGCGTTTTGCCATTTGTAATCACCTCCACGCTTGTTAATTTAACCAAGGAGGTGAATTACTATTCCATAAAATTCACTAAAAAATTGTCTTTTTGCCAGGCTCTTTGCGTATATATTTTTGCTATTGAGTCGAGTGTTGATTTCCGCTCCACATGCGTGAATCAATCATCATAAAGTGAAAATATCCAGAAGAGTTAGTCTAAAAAGCAACATTTTTTAGAAATACATATGTGCACCAGTCTCCAGTGAGATATGTACTTAGAATCCATTCCCTACTACATATCTGCACCGGTTTTCAGCAAAATATGTATTTAAATTCCATTCCTAACTTTTAAAGGAATCAGACTAACAGTGAACGCCCTCCATCCACGATGATGGTCTGGCCGCGAATCATAGAGGCATCGTCTGAAACAAGGAACATTACGGCATTTACAAGGTCTTCAATCTCCACCATTCTGCCTGCAGGGGTTTTGGTGCGCGCATCTTCCAATAATTCTTCTCTATTAGGGAAATGCGTCAGGGCATCCGTGTCAATCGCCCCGCCTGAAACCGCATTGACGACGATATTTTCTTTTGAAAGCTCCACTGCCAGGTAACGCGTGAGTGCTTCCACTGCCGCTTTTGAAACTCCTACTGTCGTGTAGTTATCAAGATAGCGGATGGAACCTAAGGAACTGATACTGACAATTTTTCCTCCTGCCTCTTTATCCATTAGTTTGGCAGCTTCCTGCGCACAGAAAAGGAGCGCCTTGCTGTTAATATTCATCGTCCAGTCCCAATGGGATTCTTCCAACTCCATTGCAGGTCGCAAAACACCGGAAGCCGCATTATTTATGAAGACATCCAGCCTGCCGAATTCTTCTGTGATGGTCTGGAACATACCTTTAATTTTCTCCACATCACCGACGTTCGCTCTGACAATCAAAGCCTTCCTGCCGAGTTTCTCGATTTCTTCTGCCGTTTCCAATGCAGCTTTTTTACTTCTCGCATAGTTTACAACAATGTCATAGCCTGCTTGAGCGAGCTTTAAAGCTAATGCTTTTCCGACACCTCTGCTGCTTCCTGTTACTAATGCTACTTTATTTGTCATGTTAAATTGCCCCTTTCTTAATCATTTTCATTTTAGCCTTTAATGGCATAATCAACAATGTTTACAGAGAAACTAAAGTCAATCACGCTAAGGAGGAGATTCATTATGTACGTTGGCAGAGATATGACAGAGCTGTCCATGATTCCAAAAACAGAATGGGATAAGAGCGAACTGGCCTTTTTTCACCATTCCCTTCAGCAAATGGTTCCCTATTTGAATGTCGAAGGACAGACTATCCACAGGGAGATTATAGAGGAGATTGAAAGCCGGGGCGGCCTTAAACGTAATGAAGCCGACGCCGCACATGGTACGAAGGTTACGTATGATTGATAAATTGAAGCTGCCTTGAGATCAGGAATCAAGGCAGCTTTCTTTATAGCTTTTCCAAATTTTTTGATGAGAAACAGGAAAGGCAAATTGAGTCAGTTCTTCTTCATCAACAAGCTTTAATTCGTCAGAAATTTCACTGCTGTCTTTTACCCGGCCGAGATATACATCGATATTCCATACCAAATGGGAGAACACATGCTCAATTTTCGTGAGAAGCCCATTTTCAATTTCCGCTTCCACGTTGAATTGCTCTTTCAGCAGCTCTTTCAGCTGTTTCCGGTGCTGTCCGAATGAGTCAAGTTCGAAATTCGGAAACTCCCATAGATTTGCGAGGAGTCCCTCCGAAGGGCGCTTATGAATGAAAAGATGACCTTCGTCATTCACCAGGACCACTGCACCCATCTGAAGTTTTTTGACACTTTTCTTCTTGGTTTTGACTGGCAGCTGATCCTGAACCCCTTCATGAAAAGCACTGCAATGTTCCCTGACAGGACATAACAGGCATTTTGGAGAAGTAGGTGTACATATCAAAGCCCCCAGCTCCATCAATGCCTGATTGAAATAAGAGGGATTTTCATGTGAGATGAGTTTGCGGACTGCCTCTTCGAATACTTTCCTGGATGACGGCTTGGCTATGTCTTCCCAAATCGTCAGGATCCTGGACAGTACCCGCATTACATTTCCATCCACTGCCGGCTCCGGTTTTCCGTAGGCAATGCTTAAAATTGCTCCTGCGGTATAAGGCCCGACACCTTTCAGTTTGGAAATCACTTTTGGTTCAGACGGCACTATACCGCCATATGTGTCCCGTACCTCCTTAACTGCCGACTGCAGATTTCTGGCCCGGGAATAATAGCCAAGGCCTTCCCATGCTTTTAGTACGTCTTCCTCATCTGCTGAAGCAAGTGCTTCAATAGTAGGAAATTTGTTGATAAAATTAAGAAAATACGGAATAACGGTATCCACTCTGGTTTGCTGAAGCATGATTTCAGATACCCAAACCTTATAAGGATCACTGTCTTCTCTCCATGGAAGCTGCCTGTGTTCGGCAGTGAACCAGTCCAATAAATCTTTTCTGAATGTATCTATGTCAATATCTTCTATATGTGTTAAAGGATTACTCTCCAATTTTGTACCTCCAAGATGTTAAACCTTCACTTATTGAGGGAATATAATACTAACGAAGTTTATGCAAAGTTTTTTCTAAAGGAGCTCTTTCCTGTCGCCTGGAGAGATATGAATCAAGTTGAAGTTGTCCAACTCACTATTGAAGCTTCAGTCCAAAGCAGGCCATTTTGTTAAGACCGCCTGAAATACATTCATCCAGCATGCCAAACAGCAGGTGATGACGGGACTTTCTCAATTTTTTCAATGCATGGTAATGAGACTCCGTCGGCAGCGTAATGACTTCTATAAAAGCCGTCCGGCTGCCAGGGGAGGGCATCCACTGGATATCAATTGCGTCATAGGATTCCAGGCTCGGCAAAATATTCTTCATCAACTGCTGATAATGCTCGATCGACGATTCTTTGATTTCGTACTGAATATACATTTGAAGTGAATGATTCATTGAATTTATCTCCTTTTATACCATATCATTTTCATCAATGAAAACAAGATATAGATGATTGGATTCAGTTAAAAAATTTTCCGTAATAACCTTTTAAAGGAGGATTAACCTTGGATACAGGTACACATATAGTCATGGGGTTCGCTATCGGCGGCCTGGCCACACTTGATCCTGTTGTTGCTGAAAGTGCGGCGACATCACAGAGTGTTTTGATCGCGGCCATCATCGGATCACAAATTCCCGACATAGACACTGTACTTAAATTGAGAAATAATGCGGTTTATATTCGAAATCACAGGGGGATTACCCACTCTATTCCGGCTGTGCTGATATGGCCGCTGCTCATATTGGCTGTTGTCTATCCATTTTATCCTGAGGCTAATCTGCTTCACTTATGGATTTGGACATTTCTGGCCGTTTTCCTCCATGTATTTGTCGACATATTCAACGCCTATGGAACCCAGGCAATAAGGCCGTTTTCGTCGAAATGGGTCGCTTTTGGGGTCATTAACACGTTTGATCCGATCATATTTGGCATTCATATCATCGGACTGATATTGTGGGGCTTCGGTTTTGAACCAGGGCCTACTTTCCTTTACATGTATATGATCATCATTCTGTATTACATTTTAAGATTTTTCGTACAGAATGCAGTTAAATCTGCCGTCCGGAAGAAAGTTCCCGATGCTGAGAAGATCATCGTTTCCTCTACTTTGCGGTTTTACCAATGGAGATTGGCAATCGTAACAAAAGAGTTCTTTTATGTAGCGAGGGCATACGGAAGCTCTATCACCTTCTTTGAAAAATTCAAAAGGATACCTGTTCCCGATAACCCGGTAATCAACGCAGCAAAGAAAGATAAGAACCTATCAGCATTCCTATCCTTCTCGCCAGTATACAGATGGGAGATAGAGGACTTTGAGGATGACGGATATGAAGTGAGATTCATCGATTTGAGGTACAGAAGCAATGGGCACTATCCTTTTGTGGCAGTCGTTAAACTGAGTGCTGAGTTAGAAATTGAAAGCTCCTACACTGGTTGGATCTACAGTGAAGAAAAATTGAGGAAGAAGCTTGAGGTCATTCCTGATTAAACAGTAAGGTGCCGTGAAACACGGCACCTTTTTTAATGGTTTATATCGTTCTTATCTTGGAGCATGTGACTGTATTTGGGGTTCCTTGCTGCAAACTCATGAAGCCTGCTGCCGTAACTGTCTATCCATTGTTTCACGAGCCTGCTCGTCATTTCTTTTCCCAGGTACTCCCCACGGGCTTTGGCATAGGTTGTTTCGAAGTCTTCCCATAATAATTCCACCCATGTTCTTGCTCTTGCATAGGATAATTCTTCATTTTTTTCTAAAAGTTCATTTGTTAAATCTTCCTGAAAGGTATCCATTATTATATCCTCCATTCCCATTATTTTTAATGATAACTGTCCGGCTTAAGTTCCATACTATTAGTACGTAATCAGCAGATTCCCGTGGCGGATTTGCTTTTTACGAGGTGACCATTCTTTATTCTCGGGAGGAATACGATGCGCAATAAAGAAAGAGGCTTCCCTAACCAGAATAACAATAAGTTCGAAGGTGAACCGCGGGCAAAGGCCGAGTATGCTTCCAAAAGGGCTGACGGTACCATCAATACTCATCCCCAGGAACGCATGGCTGCATCCAATGAGCGTGAAAGCGATTCTGTTTAATTTTTCGAGTTAAGCCATTATTAAGGAGGCGGTTGTTTTGGGTATGGGCAAAAAGAATAACTCAAATAAATTCGATAAGAACTATGTGAGTCCATTCAACCAGGCATTCTACAATGTGAAACATGCGCACTCACAGGTTAATGGACATACAACTCAAACACAGGATTTAATCATACTCGAAAATCAGACCCGTAAAAGATCCTAATACAAAAGGAAACAAGGCCGGCATGTGCCCCTTGTTTCCTTTTTCTTATTTCTTCCTGTTCAGCATAGAGATCGGAAGTGCTTCTTCCTGGCCGGACCCGCTCAGGCGGTATCCCCATGCAAATACACCATTCATGTAATCGATTTTGAAGTATACTCCCGGGTCTCCTTCAATTCCGTATATCTCACCCGGCTTGAAATCTTTAGGATCCAGCAAGTATGCCTGAGCCATCAATGCTTTTCTTTCCAGAACGGCAAACTCATTCACCATCCCCAGCTGCTCTGCTTTTCTGGCCTTTTCTTTCAATTGGGCAATTTCCTGCTGTAATTCATATTCGCTCATTTCACTGTATCTTGTTTCTTTCTCCACAATGTTCACTCCATTCACATTCATTATAGGGAAAATGATAAGATAAATAAAGCTTGGTTATTTAGGATTTTGGCGGGAAAAATATTACAAGGAAAGTGCAGGGCGGTCAGCTTTCTTAATGGAGACGCAGGTCGTTATGTTTAAGGGTATGAAGTGTCAATAGGTCGTGTTTTAGTACATCAAATCAGGGCATTTACCCCAATCATGTCTTAATTAACGCTTTTTTGGGACATCAAACCATGATGCATGCTACATATAGGCCTAATATAAGCGCTTTAGGTCTGTTATACGCAAACAGTAACCAACCAATAATCAGAGTGAAGAATTAACTATCAGGGGGAATTACAGATGAAAACAGCAGTCATTTCGGGCGGCGGTTCAGGGCTTGGCAGAGAGCTTGCAAAAGTATACAGCAATGAGGGATTTCATATTCTGCTTCTTGGAAGGACAGAAGAAAAACTTCAATCTGTTAAGGAGGAGATTATTACGGACGGGGGAACGGCTTCTTATTTGACGGTAGATATCGCCTCCTCCGAAGAAGTCAAACAGACTTGTGAAGCAATCAAAGAACATCATGACGTTCAACTCCTCATCAATAATGCGGGAGTGGGAATTTTCGGTCCTTTTCTTCAGGCTTCATATACAGAAATGGAGAAAATGTTGTCTGTGAATTTTCTGGGGACTGTTTATTTAACAAAAGCTCTACTTCCTTCAATGGTTGAAAAAGCCTCTGGAACCGTCATCAATATTATTTCCACCGCAGGGCTGCGTGGCAAAAAAAATGAATCATACTATGCCGCCAGCAAATTTGCCTTGCGCGGTTTTGCTGAAAGCCTGCAGAAGGAATTTGAAGAAACCGGAATCCGCATTATTAATGCCTATATGGGCGGCATGAATACCCCGTTCTGGGAAGAATCGGATCATGTAAAAGATCCAAGCAGGCTCCGTTCTCCAAAAGAAGTGGCGGAAATCATCTATGACGAAAGCAAAACTTCAGCAGATATAATCATCGAATCCAAAAAATAAATCTACTGCAACACATTAAAGCACTAAAAGGGACAGTCCCTCTTAGTGCTTTAATGTGTTAAAGGACGACATAAAACTCCGAATTATTCTTCATCCTTCAGCCTTTCGATGCCCTCCTCAATTTCCTCCAGGGAGAAACCTTTTCGGTATAAATTCTGTTTCATCTTCATTTCATAGTCATAGCCGGTGAATTTTGATTTCAGGCGGTTATGCGCTTTTTTTGCATGAACCAGTACTGCTTCCAACTTCTCATCATCGGATTTTTCATTATCCGTTTCTTCCCAGGCAAGATTGATGATATTGAATGGATATCCCTTCCGCGCCAAGTTTTGCTCGATTTTCTGCTTGGCCACAATAGCGGAATCTTTTTTATACTTCTTGAAGAGCTTGTTTGTTAAAGTTATGGCTTTCTCTAATTGTATTTCGTTGGTAAACGCCCCTAGAGCACCATCAATCAATGCCTTGTCCACCCCTTTTGTGGAAAGTTCCCTTTCAACCGCTCCCGGACCTTTATCAGAAGTGTTGATTTGTGTATTAACATAGGCCTGTGCGAACTCCTGGTCATTCAGATACTTGTATTTCTTTAATTTATGAATAGCCTCGGCTGCCACTGCATCTCCGAGCTCTTTTTTCTTAAGGTAGTCGGCAACTTCCTGTTCTGTTCTCATCCGGAAAGAAAGGTAATGGATCGCCATGTTGAAAGCTTTCCGAATATCGTCTTCATAGCCTATCTCCGCTATAGCAAGTTCATCGATTTCTTTTCCCTTGCCAAGCTGAAACCTGGCCAGGATCTCTTCATCTACACTGAAAGAGTATTCGCCGTCAATGAAGATGTTGTATCTTTCTTCATTTTTCACTTGTTTGGTTATCTTTGTGATGATTCCCATGTATAACACCTCCATACTAATGTAACACATCCAAAATGTTTTTTATTATCAGGAGGGGTAAAATAAGTACAAAGCACAAAAAAAGGAGGCACTACTATGAAAGCGGTGATATCGGGAGGAACGGGGTTTGTCGGGAGCGCATTGACGGAAGAGCTGCTTGATAACGGTTATAAGGTTTCCATATTGACCAGGAATCCTGACAAACATGAGAGCCGGCAAAATGTGTCTTATATTAAATGGTTGTCGCAAGGGGCTTACCCTGAAAAGGAGCTTGAAGGCAGTGATATCTTCATTAACCTTGCAGGCGAATCCATTAACAGCGGCCGTTGGACTGAAGAGCGGAAAAGCAGGATCTTAAAAAGCCGGATTGACGCCACGCGGGAAATGATCAGAATCCTTGAAAGTCTTGACCAGAAGCCTTCCGTTTTCATCAATGCGAGTGCAATTGGAATCTATGAGGCGTCGGAAACTAAGACACACACTGAAAACTCTATGGATACAAGCTCAGACTTTCTCGCTGAAACGGTAAAAAAATGGGAAAGTGAAGCAAGCAGAGCAAAAGATTCCAGTGTTCGGACGGCTTATACGCGATTTGGAATCATACTGGGCAAAGATGAAGGTGCACTCCCCAAAATGGCTCTTCCTTATAAGCTCTTCGCCGGGGGCACTGTGGGGTCGGGAAATCAATGGATGTCATGGGTTCATATCAATGATGTCACTAAAGCCATCCGTTTTGTCATTGAAAACAGCCAAATTGATGGACCTGTCAATGTGACGGCTCCCTCCCCTGTCACCATGAAAGAGCTTGGAAAAACATTGGGTGATGTGCTTAACCGCCCACATTGGATACCAGCCCCCTCCTTTGCCATCAAAGCTGCTCTTGGCGAAATGAGCACATTAATACTGGAAGGCCAGAAAGTGATTCCAACTGTTTTAAAGGAAAATGGATACAGATTTGAATATCCGGATTTGAAAGAAGCACTGGCCGCAATTTATCGACATTAAAGTATGATTTCTCAAATGATAGGAAAAAATAGGCATATACCCATTTGAGAAAGGATGATTCCTGTGGATAAAAAGCGAAAAGAGAAAACAAAATCAGCACTGTCTTCGATGCAAGAGGTGACTTACTCCCGCGAGTTCAAACGTGCTGACAGAGCAGGCGGCTTCACTCAGAAAAAGCACTAATGATTTTTCTATTCAAAAAATAAGTATCAAAATATACCTCTTTTAAAAACATGGTTCCGGTCAATACTAAGGGAGCGAAAACATTTATTGTTTTCGCTCCTTTATCTTTCTTATATTGAAAGGGGACGGTTGTAATGGGCAGAGCACATGGTCATAAAACTCGAGATAAAAACAAAAATAAACTTCCTCAGGTTCCCAAGAACATGAAATCTGATGGAGTTGACGAGGAATTTTCACGCGAACTTGCCGATCAAGCTGATATGGAAGCACAGGCACGTGCCAATGCAGCTAATCAGCGCCAGCAGGTCGCAAACCGAAATAAAAGATAGCTTTGATGGGATGGTCCTTTAAAAGGGCCATCCTTCCACAATTATCCACAACAGTTGTTAATTACCTGTTAATAATAATCCACAAGCCGATGTGGATAATGTTAATAACTTTCTGAAAATTAACAATAATAGCATTTTAATTGTGAATAACATTGTTTATAACTACTTTAACGCATTAACGTACGAAGAGGGACAGTCCCTTTTCCTGCGTTAATGCGTTAATAAATAAACGCTATTTTCGTATAGAATGTTGCTATCGGAAAAATCCAGGACGGATTTTTCCCTCGGGTACAAGGGCTTATCTAACTGAACAGGGTGAATGGCTCTTTTCTTTATTGTTTACCAGGATAAATCCTGTGAAATATGGCTATTTCTCTTGAATTTCATAGTGAATAGCAACAAAGTTTTAGAAAAGAGCCTAAATAAAAGAGCCGCTTCAATAGGCGGCTCTTACTCGAATTACTTTTTCAATATCAGCTTCGCGACACTTTCCACATGAGCTGTCTGTGGGAACATATCCACCGGCTGGATATATTCTACTTCGTAGGCTTTGCTTAATGTTTTCAAATCTTTTGCAAGCGTAGATGGATTGCATGATACATAAATGAATTTTTTCGGCTTCACTTTCAGGATTGTATTTAAGAAGCTTGGCTCGCATCCTGTTCGGGGCGGATCTACAACAACAACATCCGGCCTCCAGCCCTCGGCCTTCCATTTTGGCAGCCATTCTTCTGCCGTTCCGACCTCATAAGATGCATTTTCCATGCCAAATTTCCTGCTGTTTTTCCTGGCATTCTCGATTCCTTCTTTTACAACATCCATTCCGCGAATTTCCTTTGCTCCGTTTGAGAGCCACATGCCAATTGTACCGACACCGCAATACGCATCAACCAGTTTTTCATGTCCCGTCAAAGCTGCTGCATCCCTTACTTCGTTATAGAGCTGGATAGTTTGTGTCGGATTCAATTGGAAGAATGCACGCGCCGACAGTTCATAGGAAAACTTATCAAGACGCTCAACAATCGATTCTGTACCATAGAGGTGAATTGTTTCCTTACCGAAAATGAGGGAAGTTGATTTCGGGTTGATATTCTGGGCCACCGATTTCACTTCCGGCAGACGTTTGTTGATTTCAGCCAGTATCAAGTCTTTATGCGGAAGGTCCTTTCCAACTGTTACCAGAACAACTTGAACCTCGCCGGTTGTCACGCCCACTCTGGTGACCACCGTTTTTACGATTCCTTTTTTGGTTCTTTCATTATAAATCGGCACTTTAAAGTCACTCAGAATTTTCTTTACTGTATTTGTAACTTTGTTTGTAGAAGGATGCTGAACGATGCATTCCGGTATATCCACGAGCTTGTGGGAATTCAGGCTGTACAACCCGGAAATGATTTTGCCATCCCTGAATCCCAACTGAAATTGGCTTTTGTTCCGGTAATACCAAGGTTCCACCATGCCGATCATCGGCTTGACCTCCAGCTTTTCCAGATCAAATTTTGTGTGGCGTTCCAGTGCCTGCAGAAGAATATCTCTTTTTTCCACAAGCTGCTGTTCATAGCTTAAATGCTGCAGCTGGCAGCCTCCGCATTGTTCATAGACAGGGCAGGGCGGCTTCGTCCGGTGTTCCGACCGTTTTCTTACTTTCTTCACACGGCCCTCCGCGAACTTGGGATGCACTTTAACCGCTTCGACAACTACCTCTTCACCCGGGAGCGCACCAGGAACAAATACAACCTGTCTTTTAAAGTAGCCGACTCCTTCTCCATTAATGCCAAGCCTTTTGATGGTCAGCGGAAATTGTTGTTTTTCTTTTATCTTCACTGTGTTTTCATTTTTCTTCACTGTTTCACTTCCTATTTTCAATACTTCTCCACAAATATAATGAAGCATAACTTAAGTAAGGAGCCCATGTTGCACTCATTTCTTCTATTTCAGCCAAAGTCGGCTTTCTGTCCATTTCATACAGCTTTTTCAATGCATTTTGGATGCCGATGTCTGTCTTAGGAAACAGATTCTGTCTGCCCAGGGCAAACATCAGAAAGTTTTCTGCCGTCCAGGGACCTATTCCCCTTAGCTTCACCAATTCTTTCAAGATTTCTTCATCCGATTTTCTTTCAAGCTCCTGCAAGTTCAACCGACCTTCGGCAATCTCCTTGGAAACACCGATGACATACTCAGCTTTCCGCTGGCTGAATTGCAAATCTCTTAGTTCACTTATTTCCAACTCTGCAATCTCGGCAGGCCTGGGGTAAAACCAGACGCCATCTTTTTGCCTTCCATACTTATGGACAAACCTTTGTGTGAGCGTAAAAGCAAAGGACAAATTGAGCTGCTGGTGTATAATGCTCTTCATCAATACCGCATAGGGACTGAATTCCAGCACGATGGGTGTGCCTGCATGTTCCACAAATATATGCTTCAGGTCCGTTTCTAAAAAGTGCTGATGAATGTCCTTAAGAGTACCTTCCCACTGAAAAACTCTCCTCAAGAAGGTTAACCTGCTATTATCTGCATCTTCACTTTCCATCGTTATCAGAAAAGATGGATGATCAGCCGTCCCAGTTGCCGTAACCGTCAACACCTCATCCTTCTCCCCGTAAAAAGGAACTTTCACAGTTCTATTTTCAATATCCACAGCATTCAATGGATCCAAGGAAAGCCTGTCCAAAACTAAATCAAAATCATAGGGAGGCAAAACCGTAATCGTTACTTCTCTCATAACACCCTCACTTTTAAAACGTTTATGAGTATTATAGCACTTCCCAAGTGAAGGGTATAAACGATTGCCCTTTTAAAAAGGAATCACTGTTATTTGGCTCATTTCCGCCAGTCGAAGGCAAACCGGCAGAGCAAATGATTTGCTCCTGCCGGTTTGCCTTCGACTGGCTACCTTTCAGCTGTGCTGAAAGGCGAGTGAAACATAGTTTCACTCGAATGAGCCAATCTTATAAACCCTCTAGTTATTCTCCATATCGGCTGTCATATAAATTGACGGCTCTCCTCAAAAAAAGGATGCAACAAAACGTTCCATCCTTTAACAAGCCATCATGGAGTAAGCAACGGGTTTCTCCCATCTCTGCTCATCTCGTAGTAATCCAAACTTTTAAACGTATACCCCTGCTTCTTCAAATCCTGAATCACCCTCTCTAAAGCTTCCGCATTATCTTTGGACACCGTATGCAGAAGCATTACAGCTCCCGGGTGAATTTGCTTCATTATATTATCATAAGAATACTTCCATCCCTTTTGCCCATCAGTATGCCAATCCACAAAAGCGAGTGACCATAAGACATGGGTATAACCAGCATCCTTTGCAAGCTTCAGGGTTCTTTCACTGAACACACCTCTTGGCGGGCGCAAATAGGACATCGTTTTCTGCTTTGTAAGCTCAGCCGTCTTCTCCTTAACCCGGTCTAACTCCGTACGAAGCTTTTCATCTGAAACGCTCGTCAGATCAGGGTGGCTCCAGGAGTGATTTCCCACAATATGCCCCTCATCAACCATTCTCTCTACCAGGTCTGGGGCACTGTTAAGATAATGGCCTGTTACAAAGAAAGCAGCCGGTACCTTTTCTTTTTTCAACACATCGAGAATTTGTCCGGTATACCCATTTTCATACCCATTATCAAACGTTAGGTATAACACCTTTTCCTCAGGAGAATCCTTATAAAAAGCACCATATTTTTGGAGCAGATCATCATAGGCTTTTCCTGCTTCAGCCTGTTTCCCGTCACTTCCCTTCTTGAATCCCCAGCCAATGCTCTTATTGGAGACTGCAGAAGCACTTGTTCCGGCGAGCAGCCCCACTGCCAGAAACACGGTCATCATTATTATAATTTTCTTCATGGACTCAACCTTCTCTCTATTTGTTCTCTTTTTAGTTTTGCGGTTGAGCTGCCGTAACATGCCTTCTAATTGATGGAAAAAGTATTGGTGAATGTAAAACAATACCTTCTAATGAGGATGTCGATTTTGGGGTGTTGGGAGCCGAGTTTAGACGCGTATTGGTGCGCCCTACATCATTTCTGCTTTTTCTTCTTTTGATGTCCCTCGCTCCTCGTACGCCCTACATCATTTCTGCTTTTTTTCCTTTTGATGTCCCGCGCTCCTCGTGCGCCCTACATCATTTATGCTTTTTCTCCTTTTGATGCCCCTGGCTCCTCTCCCGCCATGCAACATTTAAGAATCTCCCCAGTAGTTTTTTTCTGTTGGCAAAGGTCCTCTTATTTAACCCTAAGAATACAAATAAAAAAACCGCTGCCCAAAAGGCAGCGGCCAAACCAAAATGATATTAGCTGAACACCTTCTCCTTGAACTGCGCAAGCTTTTCAAGAGAAGATTTATCAATGTCTTTATGAAGGCTGTTTCCGTGAGAGTCCATAGTGACCACGGCTGTAAAGCCTTCCACTTCCAGATGCCACATGGCTTCCGGAATGCCGAATTCCATGAAGTTGACCCCTTCGACTGATTTGATACAGTCTGCGTAATATTGTGCGGCTCCGCCGATGGCATTCAGGTACACACCGCCGTGTTCGCCAAGGGCTTCGAGTGTTTTCGGACCCATACCGCCTTTTCCGATGACGGCGCGTATGCCGAATTTCTTCATGATATCCCCTTGATATGGTTCTTCACGGATGGATGTAGTCGGACCTGCCGCTTTAACGTGCCATTGGCCATTTTCATCTTTCATCATCACTGGTCCGCAGTGATATATAATTTGACCATCAAGATCGACAGGAGAGTCATTGTCGGAAAGATGTTTGTGGATTGCATCCCGACCTGTATACATTCTTCCGTCGATTCGGACCACATCCCCAACTTTCAGGCTGCGGATTTTTTCTTCAGTAATTGGTGCTGTGAGGGTGATGACCTCAGTTTCTCCTTCTGATGCAGCAGCCGTTTCCTGTTGTGCAGGGCTTTCTGAAAGGTCGACCAACTCACCTTCCTGGTAAAGCCATTCCTGAACGCTGCCTGTTTCAGCATCAAGCTTGAAGCCTAATCTTCTGAACGCCCAGCAGTTATAGGCCACAGAAACAAAGAAACTTGCCGGGATACGATTCATTACGCCTACTTTACAGCCAAGAAGTGTCGTTTCTCCGCCGAATCCCATCGTCCCAATTCCAAGTTCGTTTGCATTCTCCATCACATATTCTTCCAGCTTGCGAAGGTCTTCATTGCTGTTGACATCATCTACAGAACGGAATAGCTGCTCTTTGGCCAAATCATATCCTGAAGAACGATCTCCACCTATCCCTACACCGATGAATCCTGCTGAACACCCTTGTCCCTGTGCTTGATAGACAGAATGCATGACACACTTGCGGATACCGTCCAGGTCGCGTCCTGCACGGCCCAGCCCTTCCAATTCACACGGCAGGCTGTATTGGATATTTTTGTTTTCACAGCCGCCTCCTTTAAGAATCAATCGTGCATCAATATAGTCATTTTCCCATTGTTCAAACTTGATGACAGGTGTGCCAAGACCCAAATTGTCACCACTGTTTGCCCCTGTCAGGGAATCCACTGAGTTCGGGCGGAGCTTTCCGTCTTTTGTTGCCTGCTGCATAGCTGCATAAATGGCTTCTTTGATTTCTAACTGGTTCACTCCGACTGGCGTCTTGATTTTGAAGGTTGGAAGCCCTGTATCCTGACAGATTGGAGAAACATTATCATCTGCCATTTTAATATTGTTTGAAATTGTCGCCAGACTCATTGCAGAGCGAGTTCCTGCACTCTCCCTTGCCTTTGCCTCCTTGATCGCTCTTCTAACATCCTTAGGCAAGTTGGTGGAGGTCTCAACAATCAATTGATACATGCTTTCTTGCAATTTTTCCATGTTCATAAACAATCCCCTTCTCCGCTGCTATTTCTATATAAATGGTAAAAAATTTGAATTTTTCATCATTCATTATACTCCTATAATTAGCAGAAAAAAAGACCCGATTGTAACCGATTACAGATCAGGTCAATAATTTTTTACGGAAGTGTATTCTTTCACCCTCAAACCGATAAGGTATATATCCATTTTTTTGATAAAAATGAACAGCATCATCCCAGTTTTTATTCGTCTCAAGCATCGTGTTGGAAGCTTTTCTTCTACGGGCTTCCTCCTCTAAAAAAGAAAGCATAGCCCTCCCAAAACCGTAACTTCGGTAAGGAGAGGATACCGACATCCGGACAATCCGGCATTCCGTTGGTGTTTCAAAGATGATGCCTCCTGTTGCCATCAGTTCCCCCTTGCGCTCACCGACATAAAAATATTTATTGTCCTGATAATAATCCATAATATCGTCCAGATCCGGGTTTAGGCCCTCAATAATGATCCCAAACCGCTCTTTGAATCCCTGCAGGACAATCTGCCTGGCCTCACTAGCCTGATCTGCGGCAATATGTGAAATATTCATACCTAATCTCCTCATAGTTATGTAATTCCTGACTTTAGATATCTGTGCTGACAGGTTCCTTCCTCTCAGCATAAGGCTAGTAAATTCTAAACAAAACGCTGGTTTCGTATATATTGTTGCTCTCGGAAAAATCCAAAGAGCCGGATTTTTCCCTTGGAGACAAGGGCTTTTTTCTCTGAACAAGGTTAATTAGCTCTTTTCTTCCTCGTTTATCAGGGTATTTCTGGTTAATTAAGTAGATATTTTTTAAAATTTGTATTAAATAGCAACAAAGTTTACGAAAAGAGCCAAACAAAAAGAGCCCTTATAAGGCTCCTTATTTCTTGAATTGATCCACTTTCATCTCCAAATCATCGATCATTTGAATTAAGCGGTCAATATCTTCTAATTCGGTATTTTCAGGGTCAATTGAATCAAGCACTTCTAAGAACATATTTAATCTTTGTTTCAAATATAACACCTGGTCATCTCTATTGCTTGCAGCTTTACCCAATGTGTTCGCTCCTTCTATTAAAAATTTCCTACCTCATCGTACCTAATTGTGCAGCGAATGACAAGCACTAGAAAAAAAACTGACCTCTATTCTTGCCAAGAGGTCAGCAGTATCATTGAGATCAGCGGGGTTTGTCGGCGGTTACAAACCCAAAGGATACATGATCCTGAACTGGGATCCAGGCACCGATTCCTTGAGATGTAACATTTTTAACCAATATGGACCGTTTCGATCCCTTCATGACAAGGTATACTTCACCATAGGTCACTTTCCCTTTTTCGTTCACCGCAGGGGCATAACCATATAAATACCCCAGTCGTTTCGGAGCAATATTATAGACATGGTCTTTCTTCGTGCCTGCTCCAACGATTGTTTGGAAGGAAAGCGGAAGATCCGAGTTTTCCATTGCCTTTAAAAGCATCATTTTCTGTACATCATCAGAGTGCGGTACTTTGGCAGTCAGCCCGCCTTTGATTGTTTTTTGGGCTTCCTGTACATAATGAATTTGGTAATTCTGATTTCCGCCTCTATTATCAAAGTAATTCGTATTGATCTTTTGATACTCCCAGTTCGGCGCCGTTTCTGTGGACTCATAGTTCAATGGCCATTCCCCCATATAGATTGTGGCTCTCATCCCAAGGGCAAAAGGCGATTTGTTCATACTTGACTCATTGAACATGCGAATAAGATTGGGGTTTTCGATTTTAACATTGGAAGTTTCAACCAGTTCTGCAGTTAAATCGCTTGGCTGCAGATAAGGAAGATCTTGTGTCGGATTGGGATACGTGTTCTCTTTAGCAATATTCAATACGGAAGATGGAATCTTGACTTTCGGTTCGGCCGGTTTCTCTGCCGCCTTCTCTTCATCCTTCTTCTGAACTTTTTCTTGTTTTGGTTCTGTCTGCTTTTCTTCCTTCTTTTGAGCCGAGACTGTCGGCAGAATCATAGATGAAATAAGGAACATCATAAGAACGATGCGTAATAGTTTCAAGTTGTTAAACTCCCTTCTAGCTATGCTTTTTCTGTAGTTAGTTTTTCCGTTGTGCTAATAGTTATCCAATCATTTTAAAAAAGTTTCGCTGAAATAAAAATTGAATATTTACAAAATTCAATTTTTATACTATAATTTCTTTATAACCAGCCGGTCCATCCGGCAAAAACAAAGTTTCATTCCCTAAATTCCCTAAAGAAACAAGGAGAGAGCTGAAAAAGCTCTCTCCTTGTTTTTTGCTCAATTGTATTTCTCCGCTTATTTTGCAAAAGTATGGTTAAAAGAATCTCCAATAACACAGATTAATATCGTACATTCAAAGGAGGTTGAAACCATGTCCCTTACATTAAAAGAAAAGGTTGTAGAACTGTTTTCCAACCATAAGGTAGGTACTCTTGCGACGATCAGGAATAATCAACCTTATTCCCGTTTCATGATGTTTTATAATGAGGAGCTGACACTATATACTGCTACCAACCAGCATGCCCATAAGGCTGAAGATATGGCCCAGAACCCTAAGGTCCATATTCTGCTCGGTTTTGACAGAGACAGCAATCACGAGCACTATGTTGAAGTGGAAGCAATGGCTGAAATAGAAGAATCTGAAGAGCTGAAGAAAAAGTTTTGGAACGATCATCTAAAGCCTTGGATAACAGCTCCGGACGATCCTGAGTATATGCTTCTTCGGCTCACACCAAAAACAATCCTTTACTATGAAAGAACAGGAAAAGAGCCTCAAGAACTCAGCCTCTGAAATTAAGATGATAAAACTCCGTGGGTAACCCCGGGGTCTTTTTTCTCTTTAACACTTTAAAGCACTAAGAGGGACAGTCCCTCTTAGTGCTTTAAAGTGTTAAAACATCTAATTATGATCTTAGTTCAAATGTTTCTTCGACTTCGATGCTATCGATTACCGACTGGACCATTGAACAATTTTTCCTGGTCAACTCCATAGCTTTTTCAATTTTCTCTTCCTTCAGGTTGTCACCTGTTATCGTGAAATGCAAAGCAACCTTTTCAATTCTGTTGGCCTTCTCTTCATTTCTGGAGACGTCCGCTTTGATGGAAATATCCTTAAAGCTTACCCTCTGCTTTTCAAGGATCTTCCTCAATACTCCCCCGCTGCAAACCGCGATGGATGAGACCATAAGCTGATAAGGTCGAAACCCATACTCTTCATTTCCGGAAACCTCTAGTTGTCCGAATGAAAGGTCGGTAACAAATCCGCCTTCTTGCATTTTAAATTCCATACTATCACTCCTTAAAGACTGTCTAATCAATCATAGTATATTTTATCCCGGCGACTGTGTACAAAATTTTGATTGAGAATAAAATTGAAGCCTTCTAGCGCAGCCCTACTCATAAAGCCTCGGATAGTTCTACAGTCCCCCTTCAAAACCTGCCAAACCTTTTTTCACCAGCCCCTGCTCAAAGAAAATACCCCATAATGTTTTATCTTGCCAATACTTTGAATTGACGATACCATCGAAGAGGAACTAATTTGTCAGGAGATAGATATATGGATAAACAAAAGAAATTCCGCTTTTGGGTGTTGATCAGCATTGTCGCAATATCCGGGTTTTCACAAGGCATGCTTCTCCCCCTGATTGCGGTCATATTTGAAGGTGATGGACTGTCTTCATCCCATAATGGGCTAAATGCAGCGGGGCTTTACATCGGAATACTGCTGATATCCCCTTTTATGGAAGATCCCCTTAGAAAGTATGGTTATAAACCGATCATTATAGGCGGTGGACTGCTCGTCATTCTGTCATTAATTCTCTTTCCTCTTTGGAAATCATTCTGGTTCTGGTTTGCCTTGAGGATGGTAATCGGGATTGGCGATCATGCCCTGCATTTTGGTACCCAGACATGGATCACCTCATTTTCTCCGGAAAATAAAAGAGGGAGAAACATTTCTTTATATGGATTGTTTTTTGGTGTTGGTTTTGCGGTCGGACCGTTAATGACCCCACTGGTAAAAATAAATGAATCTCTTCCATTTATCGTGTCTTCCCTACTATGTCTGGCAGCTTGGGTGTTTCTCTTTGTCCTGAAAAATGAATTCCCTGAACAAACCATGGAAGTCAGTTCCTTCCGGAGCACCATGTCCAGGTTCAAAGAGGCGATTAAATATGGCTGGGTTGCTTTTCTTCCCCCTCTTGGATATGGCTTCCTCGAAGCCTCATTGAACGGGAGTTTCCCTGTCTACGGCCTCAGAAATGGTATAGATGTCACAAGTGTCTCCATACTGCTGACTTCGTTTGCTATAGGCGGGATAGTCTTTCAGCTTCCGCTTGGCATTCTGAGTGATAAATACGGAAGGCGCAGAGTGCTGCTCACAATCCTGCTGCTTGGCTTTATCAGTTTTACTGCAGCCGGCTTCTTAGAAGCATACATGCCTGCCTTGACTGTTACACTTTTCATCGCTGGTATGGTCGTCGGTTCAACCTTCTCTCTTGGAATCAGCTACATGGCGGACCTCATGCCCGGCAAATATCTGCCGACAGGGAATTTACTTTGCGGAGTCGCCTTCAGCCTTGGAAGTCTCGCCGGCCCTTATACCGGCGGCATTTTCATTGAACTGTTTGAGAATGTCAGCTTCTTTATGATTATCAGTTTCATACTTTTTATCATATTTATGATTATTATGCTATTTGGAAAAGAGAAAGGTCCGCTTCACTCAGCACATAACAAATAAACGATCACTTCCTCTCTTCCCAAAGCCTACGCTGTATGGTAAAATAAGCAAAACAAATACGAAAATTCTGTTTAATTGGCAATACAGCTGTCATCTGCAAAAGATGGCAGCTTTCGTCGTTTAATTGGGGAATTGATGCTGATTATTGTTATCAATTAAAGAAGACATAAAGAGAAAATTATCATAAAGGAGAAGAATTATGAGCTCACAAGCAAAGTCAATGACTGTAAGTGAACCCACCGAATCCTCATCACTATCTATTCTTGAAAAAATGAAGCCGCATGCTGAACTAATCGCCGCACTCATAAGCGGTGTTTTCATCTTACTGGGTTGGCTGACAGCCGCTGACTCTTCTTCATTATCAATCGTCTTCTATTTGCTGGCTTTCGTTATCGGCGGATTTGCCAAGGCAAAGGAAGGTATTGAAGAAACCATTGCCGACCGCGAATTAAATGTGGAAATGCTGATGGTTTTTGCCGCAATCGGCTCTGCCATCATCGGCTACTGGGCTGAAGGTGCCATCCTGATTTTCATCTTTGCCGTTAGTGGTGCTCTGGAGACTTATACCCTTAATAAAAGCCAGCGGGAAATCTCCTCCCTGATGGACCTCCAGCCGGAAGAGGCATTAAGGGTGACCCATGGTACAGAAGAACGGGTCCATGTTTCCGAGCTCTCAATAGGCGACCATATCCTTATCAAGCCGGGTGAGAGGGTTCCTTCTGACGGGCGAATTATCAAAGGTACGACGACTATCGATGAAGCAGCCATCTCAGGTGAATCAATGCCTGTCAGCAAGTCAGTGGAAAGTGAAGTATTTGCCGGAACTGTAAACCTGAATGGAGCCATCACTGTCGAAATCACCAAACACAGTAATGAAACTCTTTTTCAGAAAATCATTGATCTCGTTCACTCAGCTCAAAGCGAGAAATCCCCTTCACAGCTGTTCATTGAAAAATTTGAAGGAACATATGTAAAAGTTGTTCTGGCCGTGGTTCTACTCATGATGTTTGCGCCGCATTTCCTCTTTGGATGGAGTTGGACGGAAACCTTTTACCGGGCGATGGTCCTTCTGGTGGTGGCTTCTCCTTGTGCCCTTGTAGCCTCCATCATGCCCGCAACCTTGTCAGCCATATCCAACGGGGCAAGAAATGGAATATTATTTAAGGGCGGAATGCATCTGGAAAATCTCAGCAACCTTCAGGCAATCGCTTTTGATAAAACCGGAACACTGACAAGAGGAAAGCCGAAAGTCACAGATATCATAACAGATCAAGCTGTAACACAAAGGGAAATACTAGGCATCACCGCCTCCATTGAAAGACAGTCTACCCATCCCCTTGCCCAGGCTATTGTGTCGCATGTCAAAACATTGTATCCCGGCATGCAATTGAGCGACCCTCATTCTCTGGAGGATGTTTCAGGCTGGGGAGTGAAGGCGGTCGTCAACGGAAGGGAATGGAAAATCGGTAAGGCTGAATTTGTCGGCACCGGCGAAGCAGGCCAATTTGCAGGCGGTATAGCACATCAACTGGCAGCCGAAGGAAAGACAACCGTGTTCATAGCCAATAAGGATGGAATTGCTGCATTGATTGCGCTTAAAGATGTGATCCGGGATGAAACCGAACAAGCGTTGAAATCTTTGCGTAAAGAAGGAATTCTTACAGTCATGTTGACCGGGGACAGTGAGAATACGGCAAAAGCCATTGCTCATGAAGCGCAGGTCGATAACTATATAGCGGAATGTCTTCCCGAAACCAAGGTAGAAGAATTGAAGAAGTTGATGGGTCAATATGGAACCGTGGCCATGGTAGGCGACGGAATAAATGACGCTCCTGCTCTAGCAACAGCCAATGTAGGTGTGGCCATGGGGGAAGGGACAGATGTCGCTCTTGAAACAGCAGATATCGTACTTATGAAGAATGACCTGACACGCCTTGCCGAAGCTGTACGCCTTTCTAAAAAGATGCAGAGAATCGTCAAACAAAACATCATCTTCTCACTGGCTGTAATCTTCATTTTAATTGCATCTAACTTCCTGCAGATTCTTGATCTGCCGCTAGGGGTCATAGGTCATGAAGGAAGCACTATACTGGTAATACTAAACGGATTGCGATTACTGAGATCGTAATTAAAGGGTTTCCGATTGGAAACCCTTTTCAATTCTAGTGATAACCATTTTGGCCGTTAGCAGAGCCGGATGTTTTTTGCTTTGGTTTATGCTTACTGTTTTGCTTCGTGCCGCCATCTTTTTTTGTATGTTTCGTCATGGACTATTCCTCCCTTAGATGTTTAAGGCTTTTTGTAAAACTGCCTCGTATAAATAGTCTGTTCAATCTAAAAAAAGAGTTTACCGGTAATAAACGGTAAACTCTTTTTAGTGGGCTTCTTTAGCACTCTGATGAGTTCTTCACATTCATAATGGCATTGATATGGCCGCCGATCATGATGATGATTCCAGTCAGGTAGAACCAGATCATCAGGACGATGATCCCCCCGATACTTCCGTACGTAGCCGAATAGTTTCCAAAGTTGCTTACGTAATAAGAAAAGGCCAATGATGCACCTACCCAGCCTAACGCAGCAAACACAGCGCCCGGGACAGCACTTAAGCATTTGATTTTCTTACTCGGGGCAATAAAGTATAGGCCAACAAACACAATGAATAAAATGATTGGTGAAATCGCCCATCTTATAGCTCCCCATATAGTCAGGAACTGATCTGAGAAACCGAATTGAGAAAATAAGAATAATCCGATTTGCTTTCCAAACACAGGAAGAAGCAAGGCGATAATGAAAACAAAAATCATGGCAATTGTCAACACGATCGACATTAGCCTTGTAATAATATATGACCTGGTCTCTTCTACTTCATATGCATCATTCAATGACTTCACAATCGCATTCATACCATTGGATGCCGACCAGATGGTAGCGATGATACTGAATGATAATAAACCGGTATTCCGGTTTGACATCACTTCGTTGATCGTGGACTGAATCATCTGCATCGTTTCGCCCGGTGCAAAGTCATAAATAACATTTAGTATATCTTGCTGAGAAAAAGGCAGATAAGGAAGCAAGGTGACCAAAAAAATCAACAATGGGAAAAGTGAAAGAAGGAAAAAATAAGCGAGCTGAGCTGCTAATCCTGTCACATCTCCATCTGATATTTTCTGAAATAACTTCTTCCCGAAACCTTTTATACCTCCGTCTTTACTCCTCTTCGTCATCCTTTCACCTCTTATTCTGCATTATTACTCCACTCTTGTGCTGGTGGAATGATGATCCTCCTCAGTAAATACCTCTTTATAAGATTCGGACGAAGAATGAAGTGTTTCTTTCGTATCCTCTATTAAATCCTTTACTTGAGGAGAGAGTTCTTTAATTTCTTCAACTTTTTGATTGATGAATTCCATGTCCTCTCCAATTTGCTGAGCAGTTTCTCTAACTTTCTCATATACCTCTTTCGTTGATTCTACCAGCAGTTGAGGATCACGCGCATAACGGCTGATGAACTCTCCGCCCTTTTTCGTACTGTTCATTACATCTTCTCTCGTTTCTTTATTCAACAGCGTAATAAATCCACCAGCCATTGCCCCAAAAACCAACCCTTTGAAAAATCTCTTCGTTCCCATATTCATCCTCCGATACATTAATGTTGTTAGCTTGCACCTGTTTCTTTCCTTTAATCATATAATGGTACCGTCATAAGGTACAAACGTGAAGACACCAATACTTCATCTTCTTTCTACTTCTTTTCCCGATGTCTTTTTCCCTTTTTTAACGTTTAATTCGTTTTAAAACTGATTTTTGCCCAGATGTGTGACTCGGCGGGGGCGGGCAGTGACCCTCCTATGGGTATGTATCTGTAACTGGATGTCCTTATGTCCCCCGCAACTTCCACTTCATTTTCAATAATTTCACGAAAACTGCCTGGTAAATAAAAGCTTGGTTAAATAGGGATAATAGTTTACCTCTTGGCTTACCAGGATAATCATAGTGAAACAATCACTATCTGCTAACAGAGCTTTAATAAACATATTGGAGTATTTAAGTTATAGTATTATTTATCCATTCGTCCAAGCACTCAAACATGAACATAGGCTGCAATGCGCATTCCGAGGGTGTTCATATTGACATCCCTTCGCAATAATGAAAAGATATTACTAATGACCAAAGCATAAAAGGATGGATGAAACCATGGATCTTTCACAAAAATCACCAGAAAACGTGGAATTTATGATTGAGAAAATCAAGGAAAAATTAAGGGTTGTCAATGTAGGGGCCATCAAACCTTCTCATTTTGACGGTGAGATGTATGAAGAACTCAGAGATATCTATGAAATGGTTGAGCGTAAAGACAGATTCAGCCCTAGTGAAATGCAAGCGATTGTTGAAGAACTCGGAAACTTGAGAAAACAGTAACACCCTTGCAGCCCTCGTGTCTCTGAATGGATTGGTTTCCTCTTTCAGAGACACTTTTTTTGTTGTCGAATCATTATTGGTCTCCTAGAGCTCTTCTAAGGGCACTTTTCCTCTTAAATCCCTCTTAAATCGACTCGCCTTTGGCCTCTAGTGCACTTCTAGAGACACTTTTGTCCTGAAATTGACTCGTTTTTTGCCTCTAGAACCTTCCTTGAGGCACTTTCTCCTTTTAAACCAACTCATTTTTTGCCTCTAGAACCACACTCGAGGCAAGTTCGGCTCACTTCCGTCTCCTAAATCCTTATAGAATAAGCTTCTTGAATAGGACTCCATGTCCCCCACCAAAATGAAAAGGGACCGCGCAAACGGCGGTCCTTTTTCACAGTACCCTCTTAGGATACGTTCTTTAACAGTTTCAGTGACTCGCGAACAAATGCCGGAATGTCATCTGGGTTACGGCTTGTCACAAGCTGGTCGTTGTGTACGACTACTTCCTCGTCTTTGTAGTTTGCACCGGCATATTCCATATCAACTTTTATGGATTTAAATCCGGTTGCATCCTTTCCATCTAATGTTTTAGCCGATAACAGGAGCTGCGGTCCATGGCAAATGGCCAATACCGGTTTGTCGCTTTCCATGAAGCTTTTGGCAAACTGAACGAATCGCTCATCAGCCCGCAGCTGATCCGGAGAAAATCCTCCTGGAAGGAATAAGGCATCAAAATCTTCTGGTTTCACATTATCAATACTTTCATCGATAGTGACTTTTGCCTCTCCTTGTTTGCCTTCCACTGTCTTTCCTGAGTCTTTTTCAATGGTCACGACAGTGTGCCCTTCATCTTTAAATGCATCTGCAGGTTTGGTATACTCTACATCTTCAAACATGTCCGTTACTAAGCATGCAATCTTAGCCATGTGCCACCTCTCCTTTAATTAGCATTTTTTCTATAGTTCATCTATTCCCGCTTATCATTTACAGAAACGCCATGAACACTTCAAAATAATGGAAAATACACTGAACTGTCCGGTGGTGAAGATCACTTTTTGAAAACGGCAATATACCAGCCGCCTTCTTTAACGATAGGATCAATGGAAGTCATTTTCAGCCCTGATTTTTTTGCAAAGTCTTTTAACTCTTTTTCAGTTGGCACCGGGTAGAGATTGTCAAAAGTCATGAAGAAACTGTTGAAGGCACTTGAGAATTCTTTCCCGTGCTTTGGTTTCTGAAGGGGAGTGATAACAGACAGCGCTCCGTTCTTTTTGATCCATTGAGCCGCGTTCTGAAAAAAGCCTGCCCTTGCCTCCGGCTCGATATAGTGAAGGAGGTTGTTTGCCATGACCAGCTTAAAATGGTCATCTGGCTGATATTCATTAATATCTTTATTAAGGATTTCAATGTTGCTGTGTCCCTCCACTACCCCTCTGGCATTCCTGGCAACTTCCTCATTCAATTCAACTCCGACCATTTTTTTATCGGGGAATTTCTTTGCCAATTTACGCAAATAGCCTGCTTCTCCGCAGCCGACATCCAAAACCGAATCCACTTTATATTTTTTCATTACTTTCTCTACTTTGGGATAAGCGAGCTGTTCCAATAAAGTGGATGTTTTCGCCACCGTAGGACCGTGAACATCCGTATCAAAGTGCTGCTTTTTTTGATTTCTAAGAAGATCAGGGTATGCCAGCAATGAAGGGATATGAAGTTCCATCATTTCTTTTAAAATGATGCCTGAAGAAAAACGGTTTGACTTTGACTTAGGCAGCTTCCATTTTTTTATTGTCTTGACTCGCTCACCTGATATTTTTTTAAAATGTTTTAGAATGACACCTACTTCTACCCACTGTTTGAGCAAGTCGTATTCAAGCTCCCTTGCAGCCGCTACTTCTTTAATCGAGGCAGGTTTTTTGAACGACTTGAACAAATCCAGTTCATAGCCGACATAAGCATGCCAGCTGATCAGAAAAGGCATGTTCTTCTTCATCCAGCCCCTTGCCCGCCAAACCCTTATATATTCTCTTATCATACTAATTGCTCCTTCCATTTCCACGGATAATCTTCTCTTTTTGTAAATAGCTTTGCAGCTTTCTCTTCTTCTGTGAGGGGGGTACTCCGTTTTGGAAGCAAGCCTCCTTGTATCAGCCTGTCTTTTACAGTGTCCTGCCACATACCCAGCCCCGATATATTGAGCATCTGCTTAAAATGCAGGACCGGATCCTGTTCAATCCGCATCAAGCTTCTTTTCCTCAGCTTTCCTACCGACCTGTACGGATACGAATAAGCCAGTGCAGAAAGATGGCTCAGTTTCATTTGATTGGCCACCCTCTGCCTTCGCACATGCGGAAACCACTTCAGGTTTTCTTCATTCAACTTATTTTGCATAAACATGTCGCATAGAAGCTCGCCGAGTACATCACCGTCCTGGATGGCCATGTTCATCCCTTCTCCTGCCATAGGATGGACGGTATGGACTGCGTCACCAATCAGGGCTTTATTTCCCTTGATATAACGGTCAGTATGATAAGAAACCGGCACCATCAGCTGGATCGTTTTCCAGGTGTCAATCTGATTCACGTACCCTTCCATATCAGGGCATAGTTCAATATATTTTTCATGCAAGAACTCAATCGGCTTTTTCCTGATCTCCTTGTACTCACCAGCAGGAATCAGGTACACAGACCGTACTTCATTATTCGGCAATGGAAATAGACCTAAAAACCGGTCATAGGTAGAAATGATTTTTCCTTCTGTAAAGGAAGGAGGACGCGGGAATGTAACGGTGAGAAAGTGGTGGTTGTATTCATTCTCTTCCTTCTTTATCCCCATTTCCTGCCGGGTCACAGATACCCTTCCTTCGGCACCTATATAGAATGAACTTGCAAAGAGTTCTTCCTTCTTTTCCTTTCTATCTTCCACTATGGCCTTTCCATCAGAAAAACCTTTGCAGCTGCTGTTAGATTTGTATTGGAAAGATGGATAGGCCATTGCGGCTTCTCTGATAATTTCCTTTAATTTTTCATGGTGAATCATCAGGGAATAGGAATATTCACCAGGAACCACACTATATTTCATATTGGACTCATCTGCAGTTCCGGTCCCTTTGTCTATTTCTACAAGATTTAATTCGTCAATCACATGTCCATTTGCTTTTATTTTTTCTAACAAACCCAATTCGTCGAAGATTTCCAGGCTCTTGGGCTGGAGAAGTTCGCCTTTATATACAGGCGTCGGTCCGGGAAGACGTTCAATCACGGTCACATCAATGTCACACCTTGCCAGTTTTAACGCAAGTGTCAGTCCTCCGATTCCTCCTCCTGATATAAATACATCAGTCCGCAAAATCCTCACCGCCTTTTTACCGATATTTATCCTCTTTCCAGCATGTTGAAACTAGAGGATGTGCAAACATTGGCTTGTAGTGGATGCATTATTTCCCGGAAAATAAGGATATGTGACGACTGATTGGAGGATTGATGCATTTTCTGTAGATAAAAGGACAAAAGCGCAAGCACCTTGATCAGCCCCGACAGTTGATAAGCCGAGGGGCTAGGTGCTGGAGTTGGATCCAGAAACCAATTTTTGTCATCAACACCCAAATAATTTTATAATTTCCTAAACAACAAAAAAGCCGGTTGATGCAGTTTACATCAGCCAGCTTTTTCGACTTCTTTTCACGATACCTTACCGCCAGAACACTTTCAGAGAACTTGAGAGCCATACCCATCAATGCAATGACCCACATCCAGAACAAAGCACCCGGACCGCCAAACATGATGGCAGCAGGTACCCCGACGATGTTCGCGGCACCGATAGTTGCTGAAAGTGCCGATGTCAAAGCCTGCAGCGGCGTTACCGTCCCTTCTCCTTTTGGCTTCTTAAACACACTTCCCAGCGTTTGTTGAAATATGTAAATGGGATAACGAAATTGTACAAATCTCAATAAAAAGGTCAGGTAGAGACCCGTACCCGTCAAAATAATGATCACCGGCGGACCCCACAGCCATGCCGAGACCGCTCCTACCAATTCTAAAAATCTTTCCAAGCTACTAACCCCATGTAAAAATTCTAATAGTAGATATCCCTCAAGCTCATCTCTAAACTTCCCATACCTTCGAATAGAGCTTCTCAACACGCAAAAAGCACCTGCTGATCTGCAGATGCTCTAACTTTAAACTTTATAATGTTGGAAGATCGGTTAGTTCCTACGGCATAATTCTCGGAAGGATCAACACTTCCACTCGTCTGTTTTTGGCTCTTCCCTCACTGGTGTCATTACTCGCCATCGGCTTAAATTCTCCAAAGCCTTTTGCACTGAACCAGCGTGGATCGAGATTTTGATTTTTCAATATGATTTTCATGAAATTAACAGCTCTCATCACACTGAGTTCCCAGTTGGACTCATAATTGGCATTACTGATAGGAACATTGTCAGTATGTCCGCTGATAATGACACTTCTAGGTGTATCCATTTCCAGCAGCCCTGATAATTCCTTGGCAATCCCTGCATCTTTCACTCCTACTACAGCCGATCCGGATTGGAAGAGGACATTATCCCGAATGGTCAGCAGGAGACCTTCAGAAGTCAATTCTGTCGCAAATTGGTTTTGAAGTTCGTTTGCAGCAATATAACCGTTCACCTTATCTTGCAGCTTTTTTAATTCCTGCATCTCCCTTTCCTTGGCTGCCTCGAGTTCATCCACCGTCAAAGGCTTTTGCTCTTTATTTTCATTCCTATCCCCGGCATCTGTTTCAGGTACAGGTGTAGGATATTCCATGACCCCGGTACCTCCTACAAATATCTCATTGAAGGCTTTAGACATCGCCTGAAACTTCTGGGCATCTACACTGCTCGATGCAAATAATACAATGAAAAGGGCCAATAAAAGTGTAAGTATATCAGCATAAGGAATCAGCCATGATTCATCCACATGTTCCTCATGGTGATGTTTTTTACGCCGCCGCGTCATCCTTGACCACTTCCTCATCCATGATTCGTTTTCTTTCGCTCGCCGGCAAATAGGACGCCAGCTTCTGCTCAATCACTCGAGGGGCTTCCCCTTCAATAATTGACAGAATGCCTTCTATCATCATCACTTTAACTTTGACTTCCTGCTTTGACTTGCGTTTTAGCTTATTGGCAAACGGATGCCACAGTACATACCCTGTAAAAATTCCAAGAAGTGTCGCCACGAAAGCTGCTGAAATGGCTTCTCCCAAGTGTGCGATATCATCCATATATCCCAAGGCGGCAATCAAACCAACCACCGCTCCAAGAACCCCCAGAGTTGGTGCATAAGTTCCTGCCTGAGTAAAGATTAGAGCACCTGCTTGATGCCTTTCCTCCATTGCATCGATTTCCTCATTCAGGACGTCACGTATGTAATCACCATTTTGACCGTCAACCGCCAGACCCATTCCGTTTTTCAAAAATGGATCTGTAATATCATTTGTCTTAGCTTCCAATGCCAGCAATCCTTCTCTTCTTGCCAGGTCTGCCCATTCTGAAAACATGGTGATAAGTTCTTTTGGTTCCTGCAGTTTGTTTTCCTTGAATAGTATCCCAAACAACTTAGGCACCCTTTTAATTTCAGAAGTAGGGAAGGCAATGGTCACAGCTCCTATTGTTCCAAAAATAATTATTAAAATGGCCGGCAGATTCAGCAGTCTGTCTACAGGCACTCCCTTTAGAACCATCCCGACACCAACCGCCAAAACTCCTAATATGACCCCAATTAACGATGTTTTATCCATAAAATTCACCCTATACTTTTATTCTTACTTTTTATATCGGAAGGTGAAGAAAATATTGAAGGACAATTTACTCATTTCAGAGATTTACTATTTTCCACAATAAACGCAATATCGACTATAACCGTTCTCTATTACGATAAGTAACGACCTTGATTTAATTGGAACATTTGTTAATAATCCTATTAAAAATCTGCAGAAAATGTCGATAAAAACAGTAAAAGTTTAATATCAATCGACAGGAGAGAAATATAATGACCATTGAAGAGTTAAAACTGCAGGACCTAAAGAGGAAAAATATCCTTATGTTGATTCTTTATTCAATTTCTTTGATAGCAGCCATCTCATATACCGTGCTCTTTAAGCTCCCAGTGATTGAAACCATCCTGTATATCATCCAGCTTGCAGCCATGGTTGTGTTCTTTTTCGTTTTTCAAGTAGCTCTAAAGAAATACCATCTGTTCCCCCTATTTACCATCCCCGTCATTTATCTGATCATCGGTGCCGACATCTTTATCAACGGCGGTTCCGGGAACAACTTGATCATCCTGCTTTTCCTTGCAGTTCTGTCAGCGCTGCATTTTAAACGTTCTTTGTTTGCACTTGGATATATTTTAGGTTTCGTTCTCTTCATATTGAACAAACAATTCTTTAAAGGACCTGGTGAAATAGACTCCATTTTCATTCCTGGTGTTCTTGTTTATATTTTGCTTGGTGCATTGCTATTCATTGTCGTCAAGTTAAACACAAACCAATTTACACAACTTCAAAAATTTGTGGTGGATGCCGAAGCGGAAAGCATCAGAAAAGAGAACCAAAAAGTGCTTTTGGAAACAGAACTTCAAACGATTTTTAAAAGCATCAAGAAAGTGAACGATCAAATTCAGCACCATCTCGTTTCCCATAACGAAATGAAAACAGCCCTGCAGGAAATATCAGCAGGAAGCCAGACACAGAGCGACCAAATCAACAGCATTGCCTACATATCGGAAACTACCCTGAGACAAATGGAAGGAATGGCTTCTATGGCAGAAGTGCTGTTCAAGCACTCAGAAGAGGCTGGGACAACAGCAATTAACGGTACAGAAAAGGCGGACGAACTACAAGTTAATATGAATGAATTAAATACGTTCATTGATGAGCTTAGTGTGACTTTCACAGAACTGACGAACAAAATTGAAGAAACCAACAGCTTCATCGGGACAATTCAGGGAATCACGGAACAGACAAATCTACTGGCACTCAACGCCTCTATTGAAGCGGCAAGAGCAGGAGAAGCGGGAAGAGGATTTTCAATTGTAGCCGACGAAATCAGAAAGCTTGCTGAAATGACAAGCACGACGGCAACCCGCATCAATGATAATTTGTCTTCCGTTAATCAGGCAAACTCCACCGCCCTGCAAAAGATGAATCTGAGCAGCAGCAAGCTGGCTGATAATCTCCAAGCTGTGGAAGATGTCAGCAGCTCTTTTAAAGAGTTGAGATCCAAACTTCAACTACTTCAAACGGAGTTCCATACATTAGCTGATAATTCCAACTCAGTTAAACAGCAAACTGTAGATGCAGAACTTTCCACAAAAGAACTTGCAGCCATTATTGAAGAGGCATCTGCCGGCCTGGAGGAAGTGAGTGCCACGATTGAAACATTGAATGATGATACCAATACCATTGCAGGTTATGTAAATGAAACGGTAACAAGCGCGGAGAAGATTCAAGCTAATATCGATAATAAGTAAGTAAAGAGCATCCCGATCAATCGGGATGCTTCTTTTTTAATATGAATTTCAAGAAATAGGGTCATAATTTACAGACATCACTGGTAAACAAGAAAGAAAAGAGCTAAACACCCTATTCAGTTAGATAAGCCCTTGTACCCTAGGAAAGATCCGGCACCTTGGATTTTATCGATAAGAACAATCTATACGAATACAGGCTATTATAATAATTTTTTCTCTATCTTATGTTCATAATTCTTAAAGAGTGAACTGTTCGTATTCATTCTTTTTTTGGACATCAGTCCATTGAACTTCAAAAGTTTTTCGTTAAGATCCCTTTTCAATCCTTCTTTCTCAAGCTGGTCCTCACAGTCCCTGATCAGGTCCTCTATGCGGAGCATCTCCTTTCTCAAGGCATTCTCCTCAGTTGAAAAACCGGCATTCTTCATGATGCGGTGTGCCATACGGAGTTCTTCCGGGATACTCGAATCATCTTCCAGCTTCAGCGGCTTTCCATAACCAGGCAAACGGTCAAACTCTCCGTCTTCGTAAGCTTTCTTGATATTCTGTTCAGATAAAATGGTGAATAAATCCATTTTCCCTCTCCTTTTCTATTGCGGCTTACTTCTATTATATCCTCCATCCATTTGCCACTCGCCTTACTAATAAGGCAATTTTTTGAAACTTGCTTTACTCCTTAGAACCGCCACTAATAAAATTCTCCCTCATGGAAAAACTACTATAAAGATACAGCGGAAAGGGGTGTCGATCATGAGCAGAGGAAAATCATTTCAACATAAAAAGAAAGGCCATCCTGGCAACTATCCATCAGACGCATTGACTGAAAAACATACAAAAGAAAAAATTGAGGATGAAGAATATATCGTTACACAAGAAGCTTTCAAAAACCGTGTAGATGAAGAATGATTTTTTGTAGGAGGTGAATCGCTTTGGCGATTCTCCTCTTTTTAAAACGCTGTGTGTTGCTATCGAAAAAATCCAAAGGACCGGATTTTTCCCTCAGGTACAAGGGCTTATCTAACTGAACAAGGTGAATTACTCTCTTCTTTCTTGTTTACCAAGATAATTCCTGCGAAATATGGTTATTGCTCTTAAATTTCATAGTGAATAGCAACAAAGTTTTAGAAGAGCCTTTTAAAATTGAGTTGCCTTCATTCAAAATTCCCCTTTTTTTTTCCACAACTGTAGCTGCCCGCACGTAACCATCTCCCCGTCCAGATAACCCATCACACTATTTACTTTTTGTCAGATTGGGATAGAATCTACTAATATACTATAAAATTATTAGGTGATTGAATGAATAAGAAAAATTTATGGTTCCTGTTACTGCTTCTGCCTGCTGTCCCTTATTTTTTATGGATTCTCAAACCAGAGACTCCGCTCAATGTAGTCATCCTTGATAAAACGGTTCCACAAGAAGATTACAGAGAACACAGCGGTTTGACCTGGCTGCTTAACCACTGGAAAATCGTTAAACCCGGAGACAGCTCCTCCTATCAGTTGACTGATTATGCAGGATGGCATCCTGAAAGCCCCAAAGATGAAAAGATAGAAGAGCTGAATTTATCTGCTGAGAAACCAGACCTTATCTATATTGCCGACACTTACGGGGTGTACCCTGAACAGAAGAAGAATTCCGAGCGCGGCAATGACCCCATCTATGGCGGGCTTACACAAGATGAGGTATATCAAATTGATCAAGCTTTAAAGGTAAACGGATCCACCCTTGTAACTGAATTTAATACATTGGCAAGTCCTACCGGGGAGAAAGCCAAGAAAGCGATGTATGGTCTGCTTGGCATTGAATGGTCGGGATGGACTGGAAGGTATTTCAATGAGTTGGACCCTGCTAAAAGTCCTGAGCTGCCAAATTGGATTGTTGATTCCTATCAAGCTCAAGCATCAGAATGGGCTTTTTCTGGACCAGGTTTCGTCTTTTCCCATGAGGATGAAAGGCTTTTCATCCTGGAGGAAAATGACCATTACACAGAAAAGGGAATATGGATTGAATACAATGAAAGTGGAAAAGAGCTATTTGGTTTAGATGTATCCCCTGCCTATGGGTATTGGTTTGATATCATTCATACCAATTCTGCAGAAGCTCTTGGAAGCTATCAAATGGACCTTACCCAGAAAGGCCGCGAGATGTTCAAAGAGTATGGCATCCCAGATTCATTTCCGGCTGTCACCCTGCTAAAACAAAATCAATCCAAGCGTTATTATTTTGCCGGCGACTTTGTGGATACCGGCAGTACACCGGCGATCCATCAATACATCGGCCTTGACTCCATCCAGAAGATCTTTACATTTGAGAAAAAAAACAGGCCCCAAACCTTCTATTGGCGTGCTTATGTTCCAATGATGGAAGCCATTTTGAGGGAAGCACAAGAACCTTTAAACAAAGAAACTGAGCAAGCCGACAAGCCGGAAGCTATGCCGGCAATGGTAAAAGATAATCAATACCAGATTATGAAAGATGGGAAATGGGAGCCGATTACCATCAAAGGCGTGAACATGGGGATCGCCAAACCCGGCTACTTTCCGGGAGAGACAGCCATCAGCCGTGATGAATACTACCGGTGGTTCCAAATGATTCATGAGATGAACGCGAATGCCATCAGGGTGTATACTCTTCATCCGCCTGGATTTTATCAGGCTTTAAAGCAATTTAATGATGAACACAAAGAAAATCCACTCTACCTGTTTCATGGAGTCTGGATTGATGAAGCTCCATTGGAAGAGACACTGGATGCTTTTTCACCAGAAAACACCGAACCGTTTACAGAAGAAATGAAAAGAATTGTAGATGTTATTCACGGGAATGCAAATGTTTCTGAAAAACCAGGACACGCAAGCGGAATCTACTCTGCCGATATTTCTGATTATGTTATCGGATGGATATTGGGGATCGAATGGTATCCTTACATGGTTGAGAATACCAACAATGTCCACGCCTCTAAAGGTGAATATGAGGGGAACTTTACTTATACAGAAGGAGCAGCCCCATTTGAAAACTGGCTGGCGACTATGATGGATACAATCCTGACATACGACCATAAAAATTATGGGACAACCCGCCCCGTTTCGTTCACAAACTGGGTGACGACGGATTTACTCGACCACCCTTCAGAACCGCTTGAGCAGGAAGATTTGGTCAGTGTAGATCCCAATGTAATTTTTCTGAAGGAAGATGTAACAGCTGGACAATTTGCTTCCTACCATGTTTACCCTTACTATCCGGATTTCTTGAACCTTGATCAAAAATATCTTGACTATACCGACCACCGCGGAAATAAAAACAGCTATGCGGGGTATCTAAATGACCTGCATGAAGCCCACCGGCTGCCAGTATTGATAGCAGAGTTCGGTGTTCCGGCTTCGAGAGGAATGACCCATGAAAACCCGTACGGCTGGAATCAAGGATTTAATAGTGAGGAAGAACAAGGAACAATAAATGCTTCGTTATACGAAGATATCCTTCAGGAAGGAATGCTTGGCGGCCTTGTCTTCACCTGGCAGGATGAGTGGTTCAAAAGGACTTGGAACACACTGGAGCTTGATAACCCTGACAGAAGGCCGTATTGGTCGAATGCCCAGACAAACGAACAGCAATTCGGCTTATTAAGCTTTGACAGGCACAAAGTGAAACTGGATGGCAAAACAGAGGAATGGTCGGATACACAGTCACTTTATGCAGCAGGAAAACAATCCGAGCTTCAAAACCTGAAAGTGAACCATGATGAACGCTATCTGTATTTAAACTTAAAAATGTCACCATCTGCCATCCAAGACTGGGAGAACAAAGATCTACTATTCCTTTTTGATAGCGGAATAGAAGGTGGAAATACGGTTTCTTCCATCAACTCAGAGTACTCAGGAATCGATTTTGTTCTCCATATTAATGGAAAACAGGGTTCACGTCTGCTGGCAGACAGCCGCTACGATCCATTTTATTATCAATACAGTGAACAGCTGTCTTTCCTGGAAAAGGCACCGTATCACGGAAAACAAAACTCTGGAGTCTTTCATCCAATCAGATTCGCTCTGAATAAACCGCTCATCATACCAAGCACTGGCGAAACCCTTCCATTCAACTTCTATGAAACAGGGAAATTCAGGTATGGCAACGGCAATCCAGACGATACAGCATATGATTCGCTGTCGGATTTTTATGTGAATGAGGAAGAAGGAACCATTGAGGTGCGCATTCCTTGGCTTATGCTCAACTTCAGGAATCCCGGCCAAAAAGAAATCATTGGTGATCTTTGGAAAGAAGGAATGACTGCTTCCGCCGTAACCGAAGGTATAAACATTGCAGTTCTTTCCGGCAATGGAATAGACAGTCAATCCAGCTCCATGGCACTAAAAAACTTTAAAGTATCTGATTCACTGCCGGCAATCGGAAATTCTATAAAGAAGTACAGCTGGGAGAATTGGGACCTGCCTCAATCCGAGGAGCGGTTGAAAGAGTCCTACTATATTCTTCAAGAGGTATATGGAAAATACGAATGAGAAAAGAGCACTTCCAGTTGTGGAAGTGCTCCTTTCTGTTGGGATCAAGAGGAAACGCCCTTTCTCTCCATATCGCCCCAATGATGTTTCTTGTTTCGTGCCTGGATCAGACCCTGTACCCGGAAAAAAGCCGTCATCGGACGGTACCAGAAAGTTTCAGATAAAGCCATGAAGAACAATTTAACTATATCACTCACTCTTGGATACCTTCTTAAACTCCACTCTTCCAGCAGAACCCCGCACATGGATAAAAACGAACCATACAGCAGGCTTAAGCAGAACAGGAGGATGGCCATCTTCCAGGAGATCAGCGAAAAGGTGATTCCCATTACAATGACGACGTATCCCAGGAACTCTACCACTGCGCCCAGTAGTTCAATCAACAAGAAGTAGGGCATCGAAATCAAACCGACACTCTTATAATGCGGGTTCAAAAGCATCCCTTTGTGTATGGACAAGGTCTCCAATAGCCCTCTCTGCCAACGGCTTCTCTGTCTTTGAAGGACCCGGATGGATTCAGGTGCCTCTGTCCAGCAAACAGGGTCGGGTATATACTCAATACGATGGCGGCTCCCTTCATCCTTTAGAAGCCTGTGAAGCCGGACGACGAGCTCCATGTCTTCCCCAACCGTATGAGGGTTATATCCCCCTGCCTTCATTACCCAGTCCTTGTGAAATACGCCAAAAGCCCCGGACACGATTAAAAGGATATTGAATTTACTCAGGCCTATCCGTCCCATCAGGAACGCCCTTAAGTACTCGATTACCTGCATGATGACAATAGGACGGCGGGACAAGCCGACTTCAACGACCTCCCCGCGTTCAATTTTACACCCATTTGCAATACGGACGGATCCTCCTACCGCGATGACCTCTCCATTGGAGTCAATGATCGGTTTCATCACCTGCAGGAATGCATCCCGTTCAAGAATTGAATCTCCATCCAATGTACAAAAGTACGGATATTTTGAAACATTGATTCCTGCATTCAAGGCATCCGCTTTACCGCCATTCTCTTTGTCAACGAGATATACATGCTTGTAAACCTTTGAACGGTATACTGCCTTTATTTCCTTGGTATCCAGGGATTTGCGTATGACCAGAGGTATTTCCTCCATAGAGAATTGCTCAAGCATCACAGCAAGGGTGTTGTCTTTGGATCCGTCATTAATCACGATAATTTCATATTCAGGATAGTTCATGCTCAAAAGGGACCTCACACTTTGCACAATTCCCAATTGTTCATTGTAGGCGGGTACCAGAATGGTCACCGGCTTCGTATCATAGGAATATAACAGCTCATCATGCTGTGCGGTTTCCATTCCTAATCTCCTTCTTAATTCCAAAGCAGAAACAAAGAAGATAAAAAGGTAGAACGTAAACACAATGAGCATATAGACTATCAAAAAGATTCCAGTGTAATAAAATATATCGCTTAGGATTGAATAAAACATTTACACACTTCCTAACCATTGAGAGGCCATGTCTCTAGCAAAAGCATCTGGATGATTCACAGCAGCAGCCTCTAACGTCAACCTGCCATCTCTATATTTTGTTAATGCTTCACCCGCATAATACCTCACCCACCAATTAGAAGAGGCAAGCAATTCAATCAACATGTCCCTGTAACCGGGATGGACAATCTCCCCGGCAGCCTGCGCAAAACTCATCTGCTCAACCCAGCTGCTGGAAGCGGAATAAGGATAGAGAGCTTTAGGGTTTGAAATGAAACCAATATTCCTTATGGCTTTCACAGCGTTTACCCGGACCTCATGATCCTTAGAATCAAGGCATGTTTCTGTAAACGGCAGTAATGACAAATCCCTTTTTTCCCCAATGTATGATAATACAGCTACCTTAAAAGGAGACGGAAGCTCCTCAAACCGGGAAACCATTGTATTTAATGTGTCTGTTGAGACCCTTCTAATGATCTGTTTGTAAAAAAAAGTAGATTGATAGGGCGGGGAGGTTAATAGTGCATCCAATATCTTTGAATCATCAGCGCCTGCTGCAGTTTGTAAAATAAGGTTTTTCTCCTGGCGAGAAGTCTTCGCTCTATCATAACGTTCCCACAATAGAGGTACGAAACTGTATATCTGAAAATCTTTTATAACCATGAGGGCATTCATTCGTTCTGCCCAGCGATTGCTATCCAATCCTTTATTCAAAGACTCAGCCAAGTACTTTTCTGCTGTTTCCGTGATGTTTCTTTTAAAGGAAGATGAATCAAAATTGGATTCAAAATTTTTCAGAATGTCTTCGATCGCTGCGATTAAGGATGCATTGTCCTTTAACTCCTTTAGTCCTTCATCATCCCCATTGAGCATTTCCCTAATTAAAAGAGGCCTGACCTTTTCCTTCATTGATTGAATCCTCGCATTCCTGCTAAGCTCTATCTTTTTTCTAATCAGAAGGTACATAAGCATTAGCAGCAGAACCGCCAGCGCTCCTACTATCGCAATAGTCATCTGTAAGTAGGAAATGCTAATCATTTTTCTCTTCCATCCTCTTTGCGACTCTCTTGATCCTTGCAATCAGTTCATTGATCTTAAAAGGCTTCGTGACATAATCGAATGCCCCCGCTTCAAAGGCAGAAACAATATCATTTTCCCGATTCCGGCTAGTCAGCATGATGATCGAGACTTCATTCTCTGAATGCCGTTTCCGAATTTCACTCAGAACTTCCATCCCGTCCATTCGGGGCATGATGCCATCCAGCACAATGATATGCTTTCCATCCTCTTCCAACCTGCCGCTGCTCAGGAAGGTTTCGCCTTCTCTGTAAACCTGCAGATCCACATCCCACTTTCCCCAGTCAACCGCCTCAAGCTGATCACTTAAAAACAGGCGTATGACCTCATCGTCATCCAATACAGAAAGTTTTAACTTATTCTCAGAAGCGGTTTGTTTAGTTTCCTCTTCAGGTTCCGTCTGTTCCTCCACAACCTCAGGACGAGCCGAGGACTCAAACAAAACCCCCTCTAATTCGAGCTCTTCATTAATATCGCGGTACACTTTGCCTTCTAAACTAAATGCTTGGCTGCTTCCCCTTCCAGCTGCCTCGATGGCTGCTTTCAGCAGGCGTTCCGCTTCTGCTGCTGTTTTTTCAGGCAAGATAACCGCTGCGATATATGGACCTACTTCTAAAAAAAATGAGTTATACGGAAGGACTTCCTTGACCGCCTTCCATCCACTGAGATTACCGTCCCTATTTAATTGTTCATTCACAGAAAAATGCAATATATAAAAATCGATATTATTTTTTCTGAGGAATTTGGTGTTCCTCTTGAGTGATTCCAAACCCATTTTCTTTTCCATCTTAATAAACCCCTTCTTTCTTATAATGCTGTCGCTAAGAGGCTGTGTACTCTTTCTACATGTCCTGTTTCGACCCAGGGATTTTAATCACCTTGTCTATGCAATCAACACTATGTTAACAGTACTTTTCAAAATATAATCAATTATTCATCTATTATAGTTTACTTTGATTAACATATAAATAAATCATGCGCTGCTATGATCACTAAATTTTAAAAACACACCAAAATGAAAAATTTGCAAAAAGTAGCCTGATTGATAAAATGAAGTAGAAAGATTCTGAATCAAAGGAGAATACATATGGAAAATTTCAAGCAAAACCTGGAAAAGTATGCCGACTTGGCTGTCAAAGTCGGGGTCAATATCCAGAAAGGACAAACATTGGTTGTCAATGCCTCCCTGGATGCGGCAGAATTCATCAGACTGGTCGTTAAAAAAGCATATGAAACAGGCGCAAAGCACGTTTATGTAAACTGGAACGATGACACAGTGAACCGTTATAAATATGACCTTGCTCCAGATGAAGCATTTACAGAGTTCCCTGAGTGGAAAGCAAGAGAAATGGAAACCCTCGCAGAAAACGGCGCTGCCTTCATGTCTGTCGTTTCAGCATCACCTGATCTTTTAAAAGGTGTAGATCCGGAGCGTATTTCCAATTTCCAAAAAGCAGCCGGCCAGGCGATGGACAAATACCGTTCTTATATCCAGTCTGATAAAGTAAGCTGGACTGTCCTTGCTGCTCCATCTGAAAAGTGGGCTGCGAAAGTATTCCCGGATGCTCCTGCTGAAGAGCAGGTTGACAAGCTTTGGGACGCAATCTTCAAAGCGGTTCGTGCCGATCAGGAAAATCCAGTTCAAGCGTGGAAGGATCATGACCAAAATCTCCATGAAAAAGTGGATTACCTGAACAGCAAGAAATACAAAAAGCTTCACTACACAGCCCCTGGGACAGACCTGACAATCGAGTTTCCGGAAGGCTACATGTGGGTTGGTGCAGGAAGTGTGTCTGAACAGGGCGTGAACTTCATGGCGAACATGCCGACAGAAGAAGTATTCACTGTGCCATTGAAAACAGGTGTCAACGGAACCGTATCAAGCACGAAGCCTCTAAGCTACGGCGGAAACGTCATCGACAATTTCAAATTGACATTCAAGGATGGTCGCATTGTTGAAGTTCAAGCTGAAGAAGGCGAGGACATCCTGAAACGCCTGGTGGAAACGGACGAAGGTTCACACTACTTGGGAGAAGTGGCATTGGTGCCTCACCAGTCTCCTATTTCCGAGTCCAATATCCTATTCTATAACACTTTGTTTGACGAGAATGCATCCAACCACCTTGCCATCGGAAGCGCTTATGCATTCTGTGTGGAAGGCGGCAAAAATATGTCCAAGGTTGAGCTGGAAAAAGCCGGCTTGAACAACAGTATCACACACGTCGACTTCATGATCGGCTCTGCTGAAATGAACATCGACGGCATCACAGAAGACGGCTCTGAAGAACCTGTCTTCCGTAATGGTAATTGGGCATTTTAATATAATGCAGTTAAGAACCAATCCGCCTTTTGATTTGCGGATTGGTTTTTTAATGATTCCTGGAATGGCGGCTTGCTTGCGAGAGACCTTTTTACATATCTGTCCGTATGACAGGCTCCGTGCACTATGGAAGATTCAGAAGGTCACTTTTCTTTTTTTGATTGTTAGGGTGGTGTCTTTCATTAGGTCATTTCCCTCTTTTTCAAGATACTTTTCACCCTCCTTTCCGTCTTTCATGTCTTTGAGAACCTCCCTCAAGACACTTTTCTCTCCCTTTTTCGTCGTTCATGTCCTTGAGCAGCTCTCTCAAGACACTTTTCACCCTCCTCTCCGTCGTGCATGGTCTTGAGAACCTCCCTCAAGACACTTTTCTCTCTCTTTTTCGTCGTTCATGGTCTTGAGCAGCTCCCTCAAGACACTTTTTCCCTTTCTTTATCAGTCGTTTTTGCCTTTAAGCTCCCCCTTTTTCTCTACAAAGACGTAGGCTCGCGAGGTCTGTTTTTCTAACTCACGGATGGCTGAATTCACCTTTGCCAGCACCTAATATTTCAGGAATTTTTCTTATCCTTCCCGGTTCCCCCTGCCTTAAAAATCCTCTTGTAATTTTTGGGATTCACCTATATGATATTAAAGGTTAAATTAGGGGAGCGGGGAGATTATATGAGAATTAGGGATTGGGACCGCAATCTGAAGGTCCGGCTTTTTGGAGAAGCGATGATGAACATCACATTCTGGATGTTCTTTCCTTTTCTGACGATCTATTTTACAGAAGCATTCGGGAAGCAGATGGCCGGGCTTCTGCTTATCGCCTCGCAGGTTTTTGCTGTAATCGCGAATTTAATGGGCGGGTATTGCGCGGACCGTTTCGGAAGGAAAACAATGATGGTGCTGTCTGCTTTTGGACAGGGATTGGCCTTCTTCGTTTTCGCTTTTGCCAGTTCTCCGTGGCTGGAATCAGCTGCACTGGGATTTGTTTGTTTCACCTTTGCGAGCGTTTTCGGCTCATTTTACTGGCCTGCCAGCCAGGCAATGGTGGCTGATGTCGTTCCGGAAAAAGATCGCAGCCATGTTTTCGCGATTTTTTATACTTCAATAAATATTGCCGTTGTAATCGGTCCGATTTTAGGCAGTATCTTTTATGTCCATTACCGCTTTGAACTGCTGCTGGTGTCAGCAGTCATCTGCATGATCCTGGGATTGATGCTTGCCAGAATGACAAGGGAAACGGCTCCTCAGAACTATGAGGCAAAGCATGTGACAAATGGACAGCCAAGGGCCTGGTATCACGCCTTAACGGATCAGTTCAAGGACTATAAGGTAATTATCCAGGACAGGACTTTCCTTCTATTCATTTTAGCCGGAGTCCTGGTTGGCCAGACTTTTATGCAGCTTGATTTGTTAATTCCTGTTTATATTAAAGATTCCATGGAAACAGCTACATTGCTGAGTTTCTCTTTAACAGGTGAGCAAATTTTCGGGGTCATCCTGTCAGAGAACGGCCTTTTGGTCGCATTGTTCACGGTAGTTGTGACGAAATGGATGACTAAATATAAAGAGAGAAATGTATTTATTCTTTCTTCATTGATTTATGCAGTTTCGATATTTATCTTCGGCCAAACCGCTTCTGTTTATATGTTCATCATCTCCATGGCCATTTTTACTTTTGCGGAGTTGATGACAGTCGGTATTCAGCAGAATTTCATTTCGAAACTGGCTCCTGACCATATGCGTGGACAATATTTTGCCGCCGCAAGCCTGCGGTTCACTCTGGCCAGGACTGTCGCTCCGGTCTCCATCACGTTTTCGTTATGGGCCGGGTATGAAATAACGTTCTTGGGACTCGCTCTTCTGGCAGCTCTTAGTGCGGTTTTATACTTCATCATGTTTCAGAAGATTGATAAACAAAACACTATGAAACAGGCAGCTCCTGTCAGTTCTGAAGGGTGAATAAAATTTTTCCTGAAAAATTGAACTCTCTCCCTTTCGTCAAAGATTTATAGATGTTACAATGGGACCCGGTTGAAATTTTACTACTATTTCATCGGAAAAAGCCGATTGATTCCAATCAATAAATCGCAAAGAAAGGGTGTATTTCAATGCATATCGGAAGCAAAGGCTGGTACGTGGAAAAACTTAAGGAAAAAGGGGTTCGCCGCTACGAGGAACGTAAGCTGGAATCCTATAAAAAGCACGTTTTAGCTAATTTACTTGAAAAATATGAATAATATTTTTTTGCCGGGGGGTCTTGGACTCACCGGCTTTTAATTTAAATTTGTTGTACCAATTACAATTTCTGTATTTTACCTGAGACAGATTCCCCCAATTTTGTGTTCACAACATCTTCAGCCTCCTCCAAGTCCTTATTAACTAACCAAATCTACACCAAACCAACATTACCTGTCATAAGAATAATGAAGCGTGTTTGTTTTATATAATTTAGTGGATTATATAAATGAAGCCAATTCTGAAAGGGGATCAAGATGAGTGAATCCAAAAAAGTAAAAGAAACGAGGACTATCAAAACGAGCCATGTCCTTCCTCCGGATACGAATCATCACGGTACATTATTCGGCGGAAAGCTTATGTCCTATATTGATGATGTGGCATCCATTTCTGCATACAAGATGGCAAGGAACCCTGTAGTGACGGCTTCAACTGACTCGGTCGATTTCCTGAAGCCGATTAAAGTGGGCGATGCCGTGACCTTAGAGGCAATGGTCACTTATACGGGCAGCAGTTCCATGGAGGTTTGTGTAAAGGTGACTTCCGAGAACCTGTTGACGGGAGAAACGGCGGTAGCGGCCATTTCTTTTCTGACGTTTGTTGCCTTGGACAATAACGGAAAACCATGTCCTGTTCCTAAAATCATTCCTGAAACAGAAGAGGAAAAATGGCTGAATGAAACGGCTGATAACCGCGCGGCCCACCGGAAGGCCCGGAGAAAACACAGTCAGGAGCTGGCTGAATTTTTTGCAAGCCATTGAGTCACTAGTAAACCCCGTCCTAACCATAAGGGCGGGGTTTATTATGTAAAACCAGTTTCAAAGCTGTTAACCATAGAAACCTGACCATTTCCTTATGGATTAAAATAGCAAGCGGGCTTTTCACCCCTCCTGCACCCACTAAAATTCTTTTCACCCTTTACACACCAAATCCCCAGCAGGAATACCATAGTAGGAATAAAGAAATGGGGTGATTCGGTGAGTCCATTAAAGCTTCCAATCCTTCTAGGAGGGCCGATTATCAGACGGGCAGATACTCGTCAGGTTACCATTTGGCTCGCTACAAGTGAATACTTTGACATCAAGTGCGTGCTATATACCATCCATACCAGCAAGGATGCTGATAACTTTGACTATAAAAATTTTGAGTGCTCCTTTAAAACCAATACCATCCAGGCAGGCACCAAGCTGTTTATCCACCTGGTAACCATCACGCCCGTTACCGAAACTTTTCCTGTTCAAACACTCATTGGATATAATGTGTTTTTTGACAATGGCTCCGCACATTATGACCTCTCCAGCTTTGACTTGCTCACCCCCGAAAATCCTGCGGCCATCATTTACGGAAATCTGCTTTATCCAACCTTCTTCCTCTGTGATGGAAACAGCAGCATTTTATATGGTTCATGCCGCAAACTTCATGGAAAAGGCCCGGATGTTCTTTCCGAAGCGGATGAAGTACTCTCTTCTTCCTTTCATACAGACAAAAGACCGTCGGCATTGTTTCTTATGGGTGATCAAATCTATGCAGATGATGTGGCTGACCCTGTATTTCCATTCGTGCTGAGCTTGAGCAAAGAACTTATTGGGCAAAGAGAGGATTTGGCTGCCGTAGATTCCCGCTTAAATTCTCCCCCATTTAAAGAAGGCATACAGAAAATAAACGGGCGGCAATTTATAACCGAACACTTCTGCAACTTCACTTCCAATAATGCAGATAACCATCTGCTTTCATTCGGGGAATATGCAGCGATGTACCTGCTCTCATGGAATCCTGCTTTATGGCACCTGGCGCACCGGGAGAACCTTTTTCTTTCATTTGAAGAAGCTTTAAAAATGGATAAGATTTATTTTTCTTTTCATAACCGCGAACGATTTCAGAAAGAATACAAAGCGGAAGTACGGCTGCTGAAGAAAAGATATGTGGAACAGTGTGAAGAACTGTTTGCCTTGGAAGAGGCACTTTGTTCCGTCCGGAGGCTGATGGCCAATATCCCGACATATATGATATTTGATGACCACGACATAACGGACGATTGGAATTTAACTGAAACCTGGAAATCGGATGTCCGTCAGTCTCCTCTCGGCAGGCATGTCATTAGCAACGCCCTTGCCTCATATTGGTTATTTCAAGGCTGGGGAAATGATCCGGATTCCTATGAGCACTTCCATCAGCCATTACAATCCTATTTCGGTACTATGACTGCCAACTCTCCTTCACATTTGGTTTGGATGGACACACTTTGGGAGTATTCCTCCTGGCACTTCATAACTCCAACTATACCCGCTGCTGTCTTTCTTGATACAAGAACGCAAAGAGACTATATTGAAATTCCTCAACCGGTTAAAATTGGAACCAACATAGAAGAATTAAAGTTAACTCCAAATCTGATCGATAAAGAGGCCTGGGATGCCATTTCCAAAAAATTAAGGAATTCCGCCTGGGAGAAAGGCGCTCCCTTAATAATTGTTTCACCACCCCCATTATATGGGATTGGCCTGATTGAAAATTTTATACAGAAATTTTCTTTGCCGCTTCGTACAATCGGGATACCAGTCCAAAAGGCTTTTGACATGGAAGCTTGGAAGTACAACGAAAAAGGTTTCTCCGAGTTTCTTTGCCGGATCGCTGATTGGAGTCCAGAAGAATGCATAATTTTATCAGGAGATGTCCATTCCGCTTCTGCTGTGAAATCTAACGTGATACTCCCAGATGGCCGTAACTTCAGTCTCCATCAGTTCACGAGCAGTCCCATCAAAAATATGAGTTACTCAACCATAGCCGGCACTCTGATGAAATTTTTAATCATGCTGAATGCACGAAAAAGAACAAACCGCCGTATTCATCGATATTGCTCAAAGCAATTTAATCTGCTTATTTCGGAGATGGAGAGTAGTATTCCTCAAGAGTACGAGTGGAAAGAGACCATTCAGTATTTAAAAATTAAGAAATCCTCCTTATTTGAAACAGAAAATAATATCGGGCTTTTCACATACACACCGCATCTTCTCACCAACACATTGCTATTAAAAGACTCTTCTCATCATTTAACATTGAATAGCTAATCGACCCCTTCATAACTGGAAAAGGCAGCATTCACAGGGCTGCCTTTTCCAGTTATTACAATTAAAAAAATCATCGGTTTTCCTAATATAATAAACTCTGATGACGATATAAGGTACGGACCTCTTCATAAATGTCCAATTATCTACTAGGAGGATCATCAGTGAGAAAGATATTTTTTATTGTGCTGACCATCGCTGCCTTAATAATGGCCGGGTGTTCAGGTACTACTAATTCAGAAGAAACCACAGAAAAAGAATATAAAATCGGGGTACTGCTGTCGGATACCGGTTTAGGGGATGAGTCCTTTAATGACTCGGCCTTCCGCGGACTGGAAAAGGCCCGGGACGAACTGGGGATTCTTTTCGATTACAGGGAAGCGCCGGATGGAGACTTCGAAAGTCCCCTTGATGAATTGTCCCAACAGGGGAATGACCTGGTCATTGGGCTTGGATTTTCGGTTCAGGAAGCCATTGAGAAAACTGCTAAGAAATATCCCGAGCAGCAATACCTCCTAATAGACGGGGTATCGGAGCTCGAGAATGTTACGTCTATTACCTTTAAAGAACATGAGGGAAGTTTCCTTGTTGGAATGGTGGCAGCAATGATAAGTAAAAACCAGAAGCTCGGAGTGATAGGCGGAGCAGATGTTCCTGTCATCCACCGTTTTGAAAAGGGATTCCAACAAGGGGCCCAATACATAAATCCTGAAATCAATATTGTAAGTGAGTACGCCAATAACTTCGGCGATGCCGCTTTGGGAAGAAAAATCGCTGAAAGACAAATTAAAGACGGCGTTGATTTTATTTACCCTGCCGCCGGATTCACAGGGGTCGGTGCCATCCAGGCAGCACAGGATAAAAAGATTTATACAGCCGGAGTTGATTCTGACCAATATTTCGTTGCGGAAAAAGCAGTTGTCACTTCAATGATGAAAAACATTGATGTAGCCGTATTTAATATGGCCGAGCAGCTCGTTAAAGATGGAAACACTGGTCAGGATATCTATGAACTCGGCCTTGCGGAGAATGGGGTAGGATTAGCGCCCATCCGAAACTTCAACCTGTCAGACGAGCAACTAAAAGCCATTGAGTCAGCTAAGGAAAAAATAATCTCTGGCAATATCACCATCAATCTAAACTAACGAGGAGCCGGATAAATGAAATTACGAAGCAGACTGATCATTTTAGGGGTACTTCCACTAGTACTTTCAATCAGTATCATCGCCTATATGATCTTCCAGATTGTCAATATTCAAAGTTCCGCCAAGGATGATGTAAATGTACTAACGGCAACGGAGTCACTGAACGGCAGCTTGCTTGTCACAAAGCAAGCTATGGCGAATTATGCCTTCAATTCATCTGACGCGAATAAAGCGGAAGCTCTTTCACTTTTAACAAGTACGGAAGAAGAAATGAATATGCTTGATCAACTTCTGAAAGGTGAAAGAGAAAAAGCAACCCTTTCTAAAGCAGCAGGCAAATTCACCGAATTAAAACAGGCTGCCGAACAGGCCTTAAGTTCACTAAATACAGCTGAGGCAAAAAGGCAATCCATCCGTATTTCAGGAATCTTGAATGATATGCACCTATTGGATAAGCAAACCAGTGAATGGTATGAAGGAATCCTAAAGCAGACAGAACAGAAAATCACCTTTATCATCTGGTCCTCTGTGATTGCTTCTGCCCTTATCATTTTGATGTCTATAGCTCTGTCCCTATTCCTTTCTAACAGGATTGTCAAGCCTATCAATGCCATTGTCAATGATGCCGCAAAGGTTGCCGATGGGGATTTGACTATACAGCCAGCGGCATCTAGAAAAGACAGCAGATATGAAATCGATAATCTGCAAAACTCATTTTCCAATATGGTTCAAAATCTCAGGCAGACCGTCCTTTCCGTTGAGTCCATCGGTGGAAGGGTAAAGACATTCACAGATGAAGTGAATGTTCATATGCAGAGCTTGACCGAGAGCAGTAACCAAGTGGCGGTTTCTACCGAAGAGCTATCTCGCGGAAGCCAGTCCATCTCGGAAGATATCAGTTCTACCGCAGAGCTGATGAATTCAATGGGAGAAGAATTCGGTAAAAATGTGGACGAGAGCAATCGTTCCGTACAGTCCAGCAAAGAAGCATTGGATATGGTCCACACAGGAAAAACCACATTGAATAAACAGAAAGCATATTCTGAACAACAGTCACAATCTTCTCAAGACATTATGCTCTCAGTAGAGCAATTTGCGAAATACACGGATGAAATTGAACAGGCGGCAACTTCCGTCAAGAGCATTGCAGATCAGACAAATCTTCTGGCTCTGAATGCGGCGATTGAAGCAGCGAGGGCAGGTGAAGCCGGAAAAGGATTTGCAGTAGTTGCTGAAGAAGTAAGGAAGCTGGCAGAAGACTCTTCTAAAGCGACCGAACTGATTGGCAAAATGGTCCATAACATCAAAGATGGAATCGGCTCCATTATTGACCTTACCAATAAAGGAAACCACCTTTCCCAGGAACAACTTGCATCCATGAATGAAACCGAGGCTGTATTCGAAAACATCTCTGATAAAATCAGCTCAGTATACAATCAGCTGAATTCCCTTGTGGAAGGTATGAACCGATCCAACGAAATGACAACCAAAGTCATTTCGGCAGTAGAGAACATCTCTGCTGTCACGGAGGAAACAGCTGCCGGAACAGAAGAAATATCCGCTTCGACTGAAGAACAACTAACCTTCTTTAATCAAATGAATGCGAAAATCGGACAGCTTCATCAAATGACAGAAGAAATGAATCAAGAACTGAACAAGTTTAAAATATAATTGGAACTCCGGCCTCAGGTTAATGGGGCCGGAGTTTTTTGGAAATGCAAGAAAAGTTTTCGAGTCATTATCTTGCTGATTCTCATAGCGCACAATTCACCAATATAATCAAGACTCCAATCCCACGACAAAGCTGTAAAACATTCAAGAAAATACCCTTCTAAAATATGATTTTTATCTTTAAAAGTCGCCCTGCATTCCGGCGGCTACCCCTCGCAGATTCTCAAGGAGGAAATTGAGAATCACTGGTGAGAGTGAATTCCTCGCCCTCCGGCCTGAAAATCTCCTAATTAATTACATTACAAGTTTACAGCAAGTTTAAGTTTTCTTAACACGCAAAAATCTCACATCCCCCCGGTCCATCGGCTACACTCAACACAATGCTGTCAAGACAATAAAAAATTCAGTTCCTCGTGCCAAACCCCTTTGTAACAGCTTGTAATAATTAATCTTTGGAAAATATATCCGTGTCTTTTACAGTCGAAAATCTCCTATAATTTATGAAGTATATGAAGATAGAATTAAAAAACAGGTAGTTTACTAAACATGAAAACAAGATGAAGTCTTATAGTTGGAGGAATAAATATGCTTTCAAATTCGGAGATCGGTATTGATTTAGGTACAGCCAATATTCTGGTATACAGTAAGAACAAAGGGATTATTTTTAACGAACCTTCCGTAGTTGCCATTGATACTGAAACGAAAAATGTCCTGGCTGTTGGTACTGAAGCCAAAAGCATGATCGGTAAAACACCTGGAAAGATCGTGGCGGTAAGACCTTTAAAAGATGGGGTGATTGCTGACTTCGATGTGACAACGGAAATGCTGAAGCAAATCATGAAAAAAGCCAGTAAACAAATGGGCCTGTCCATTAGAAAGCCAAGTGTGGTGGTTTGTACGCCTTCGGGTGCCACTTCTGTAGAAAAAAGGGCGATACAGGATGCTGTCAAAGGCAGTGGTGCGAAATCCGTTACCTTGATTGAAGAACCGGTTGCAGCGGCTATTGGAGCCGATCTTCCTGTCGATGAGCCGGTTGCCAATGTGATTGTGGATATTGGCGGAGGAACCACTGAGGTCGGCATCATTTCCTACGGAGGCGTCGTTTCCTGTAATACCATCCGTATCGGCGGTGACCAGATGGATGAAGATATTGTACAGCATGTCAGGAAAAAATATAATCTGTTAATCGGGGAACGCACGGCTGAACAAGTTAAAATGGAAATCGGCTATGCCCTTATTCCTCATGAAACCATGAACATGGATATCCGGGGACGTGACCTTGTGACCGGACTTCCTAAAACAATCACTTTGGATTCGAACGAAATCCAGGAAGCACTCAAAGAATCACTGCTTCATATTCTGGAAACGATTCGCTCCACATTGGAAAACTGCCCTCCAGAACTCAGTGGTGACATTGTGGACCGCGGGGTCATACTAACGGGAGGCGGCGCGCTTCTTGGCGGCATGCAGGATTGGCTGTCAGATGAAATTGTCGTTCCTGTCCACCTTGCTCCTAATCCATTGGAGTCTGTAGCAATCGGAACAGGCCGTTCACTTTCGGTTATTCACAAGCTGCAAAAAGTAGCAAAATAATTTACTCCAAGCCTTGAAAATCAAATTGATTTTCAAGGCTTTATATTTTCTCCATAGGTTAATAAGGCAACCCCTGAAACCAGCTTCAAAAAAAACCGGCTGCACAGCGTCCTGCAGCCGGTAATGAAGATGAAAGGAGGTTCTTCATGATACATAATATGAAGAGATTCCATCCGTGCTTGTACTTCTAACTATTTTTTCTAAATAAGGAATTAGAGGGTCTCATGGCGCTCATACTAATAATATGAGCAACCAGGAAGGATGAGAGTTAATGGATGAAAATCAAATTGAAGATTTATTTGATTTTTACGGATACAGTGATCTCTATAAAAGATTTCAATACCCTCTCTATGTCTCCGGGCTTTTGGATGAGGCAGACACTGAGGAACTAGAAGATTTCTTTGAACACTTTTCCTTTCATAACCATCATCCTTTATTTGATGAATTCAGGTATTGGTTTCAATATTTCCGGATCACACGGAAGAGCTTCAGTTAGTTATTTGATTGGAGATAGCTTATTAATGGCCTCTAGCGATGTGCTAGTGGCCTTTTTCACTTAACATAATTGCCAGCACCCTTGTAACACCAAAAAAAGCCATTAAGCAATGACATTGAAATCGACAAAGAAAAAAGCCTCATTAATAGGCTTTTTCCTGGTAAAAGTAATTTGGTGATTTCCACTCGTTTTCATAACTTTTATGAAAAATATGGGTGGACGCCGGTGAGACAGGTGGAATGAGCCAGGTCCAATCACCTGTCAGCTCTCTCCCGCATTGCTTCTCTTTGTTTTCAAAGGTTTTGAACTGCTGGGCAGCTGTATGGTGGTCCACGATGCTGACCCCTGCTTCCTTAAAAGAATGAAGGACAGCAATGTTCAGTTCAATCAAAGCCTTGTCCTTCCAAAGTGTAGATGCCTTGGAGGTGTCCAACCCTATGCAGCTTGCCACTTTAGGCAGCATGTCATACCGGTATTCATCCGCCAGATTCCTTGCACCGATTTCCGTTTCCATATACCATCCATTGAACGGGGCCGCCTTATAGGAAATACCGCCAATCTCCAATCTCATGTCCGAAATGATCGGCACGCCATACCATCTCAAACCCAGGTCATGAAACCAGTTGTACTCTGGATGAGTTAATGGTACCTCCAGCACATGATCAAGGTTGACTTCCTTCCAAACCGGAGTCCTATGTCCGATCTGGACGACCCACGGCAAAATATCAAAATGCGTTTGTTTTCCTTTCCAGCCAAGGTCTTCACACTTTTTCGTGAAATCCAATGAGGCTGGATCCCCTGTCATCCCATACTCATCCTTGTAACCAGCATACCTGATCAGTTGATGATTCCAGATTCTTATATCAGATGCACCCGGTATGGAGGGACGGAAGATGGTGATGGTCGGGCGAATTCTCCCTTCATTCGAGGCATACTTCAGATGCTCTTCCAACTCTGAGAAAATCTCGCCTTCAGTGGAAGCTCCTCTTGCATCTCTTACATGCATGGTGTCCCAGAACAGCCTCCCAATACAGCGGTTACTGTTTCTCCACGCCATTTTTGCTCCATGTTCCAATTCTGCATAGGTGTGGCTGTAAGTTCCGGTGCTCTCTATTTCACTTTTAACTTGTTGAATTCGTTCTTCTATTTCATCTGTCTTTCCCAGTTCCCTGTAACAACCTTCTATAAATGACACAGCTTCCTGAATTAATTTTGACAAGATAGACTTCCTTTCACGGCTGATTGCTACCGTGATTATATCACGACACTGCTCATTGTCGAAAAAAAGAACTCTTTGTCAAATGAATTTACAACTTCTTTTTATAACAGTAATAGGTTGTATGTCCTTCTGGTTTGGATAAAAATGAAACTTCTCCGAGCCTTTGATATCCATGTCGCTCATAAAACTTTAGAGAACGATCATTCCCTGAGAAAGCATCAAGCCTGATGGACTCATATCCCCGTTCCCTTGCGCCGAATCTTCTGCCCATTTCAGCATTTCGGAACCGGCCCCTCTGCTTTGTAAAGTAGGTTCCAGAAATAATGAGTGCAGGACCAAAGGCTTGGAATAGCTCCAGGAGATACCTGCCCATTCCTTTGACTCCCATTCATTCAAAACCATACTTCCTTCCAGAAACTTGTCCGTTAACATTCAGCAGGAACATTTCTTTACATCTAATAGCTTCTTTAAAATATTCTTCATTCGGATAGTCATCATCCCACAGAAAGATCTTTTGTTTCAAGAGATTGTCCTTACACCTTATATACATACTAAATACTTCTCGCAGATGCTGTTCATCTGCCGGAAGTATTTTTAAATATTGACTCAAGATATCCATGTCATTTCCTCCAAGGGTTAATAAATCACCTTAGATTATTCCACCATGGAGTGTAAAATCCCTTTGTTCTTCATAAAAGGCTGTATTGGTATAGATTGTTGTTATCGGAAAAACCCAAAGGGCCGGATTTTTCGCTATATCTCTGGAACTACATATTAAATAGCAACAAAGTTATAGAATAGAGCCAATAAAAAAGAACGGCAGTAAGTTCTGCCGCTCCCCTTAGTCATGACGCTTATGTTTATTGAGAAGTTCCTTCAGCATATTGATTATGGTTGCTCTTTCTTCATGATTAAAAGTCGCTGTCCACTCTGTGATCAGCTTATCCTCATCCGGATGAAGCTCTCTTTGCAGTCCATCTGTTAAAACTTCATGAATTTCATTAAGTGTTTCTTCTCTGTTCGCTCCGCGAATTTCTTCCATGGCGGCAAACCTCCAGTCCTTTTAGTTCGGTTTATTCCCTCATAGGCAATAGTCCAAACGTTGAGCGGAAGCATAGGGCACATCTTTGTTGCATTTTACTCCAGTCAATGAAGTCCTCCTAGGCGTGAGATAATCCCCCTCGTCTTTTCCAGCAGGGGAAACACCTGCATTTTTTATAGCAATTGCTCAAGAGTGGAATATTTTTCATCCCTCAATTTTTCCTTTTGCTCTTTTTCAGCATAGAGCTTTTGAAGGATTTCAAGGTCAGTCTCATTTAACAGCTGCTGATCGATTGAAGAGATTTCTGCTTCGATGACAAGAAGTTCCTCTTCAAGATTTTCCAAGGAAACAGAGGGTTTTTCCGTCTTCGCTTTGACAGGGATTTCCCTTTTGACCGCCTCTTTAGGTTTATTATGCTGTTCATCTTTTGCTGTCAACTCATTCAACTTTTCTTTTGCCCATGAATAACTCCCAGGGAAGTAATGCAGCTTCTCATTATGAATCCAATATGTTTTTTCAAACAGTTTATTTAAAAAATATCTGTCGTGAGATACAGCGAGAACGGTTCCGTCAAAACGTTCAAGTGCGTCTTCCAGAACTTCGCGTGAATCGATATCAAGATGGTTGGTCGGCTCATCAAGGACTAGAAAGTTGATGTCCTGGTGCATCAACTGCGCAAGGCGGAGCCTCATCTTTTCTCCCCCGCTGAGCTGACCGACTTTACGGAAGACCGCCCCTCCATAAAACAGGAAACCTGCCAGGATATGCCGAGCGTCTCCTTCTGTGACGGATACTTCCTCCCTGAAGGCATCAATCAATCTCATGCCTGGATCAGCAACGGTAAAATGCTGAGAAAGGTAGCCGGTTTTCACATTGCTACCCAATTTCACTTCCCCTTCATCCTGCTGCAGATCCCCAAGCAGCATTTTTATGATAGTTGATTTTCCTGTACCATTCTTTCCGACAATTGCCGTACGGTCTTTAAAGTGGATATCGAGTGATGCCTCTTTGAAAAGGGTTTTACCGCTGAATGACTTACCGGCATCTTTCATAGTGAAGACCACCTTACCGCTGCGATCGCCGTTTTCAAACTGGAGCCCCATTTTTTTTCGATCCAAGACCGGACGCTTCAGTTTTTCCATCCTTTCCAAAGCCCGCTCCATGTTTCTCGCCCTTTTGTGAAGTGCAGCGTTCGGCGGGTTCGCCTGGTTGGCCCACTCCTTCAATCTTTTAATGGCTTCTCTCATTTTTTTAATTTTCTTTTGCTGTTCTTGATACTGTTGAAATTCAAGTAGCAGTTTTTCCTCCTTTTCTTTCACAAACCGAGAGTAGTTTGTATGGTAAAGACAAACCTCTCCATCTTCGAGATCAATGACCTTATTGATTGTTTCATCGAGGAAGTAGCGGTCATGCGAAATGACCATTACCGACCCGCTGTAATCTTTCAAGAACCCTTCAAGCCATTCGACTGCGCCAATATCCAGGTGGTTTGTCGGTTCATCCAAAAGGAGGAGGTCGGGTTTTTGCAAAAGAATAAGACCGAGGCAGACTTTTGTTTGTTCTCCTCCGCTGAGAGAATTGAACTGCTTATCGAGCAGCTTTGTGATTTCAAGACCATTGGCCACTTTTGCCATTTCCGGTTCGATTTCATACCCTCCTCCAAGCGTAAATTTATCCTGCAGCGGTCCATACTCTTCCAGCAGCCTCTGAAGTTTTTGAGGGTCTTCCTCGGTACCCATTTGATTTTCTAATTTCTTCAACTGTGATTCAATTTCCAGAAGATCCACGAATGCAGACTTTAGTACATCATGGCCGGTTGTGCTTTCTTCGTATTGCGGAATTTGGGACAAGTAGCCGATCCTGGCCCCTTTTTTAATATGAATTTCACCGGTATCCGGCTGTTCAACACCAGCAATCAATTTGAAAACTGTTGTTTTACCCGTCCCGTTCCGGCCGACAAAGCCGATCCGGTCACCAGCGTGAACCTCAAAAGATAAATTTTCAAATACAAGATTTCCTCCGAACATTTTGCTGATTTGCTGTACACTGCACATTATCATGTTTTCTCTATCCTTTCTTTTCTCATTTTTTATGAGTAAGAGGATCTCTGAATATATAAAAAAGCCATGTATAAGAAAGACCTTATACCATGGCTTTTTTGGAATTCGGGCATAAAAAAAGGAAAGCGTGACGCCGCTCTCCCCCCGTTTCTATAAAAGTGTGGGCATTGAGACCTCTTACCGTTCTGTTCTATATGGAATTGCTGAAAATGGGCATACGTGTCCCCTTGACAGCAGTACCATGAAAAATCGCACGACAAATGTAGATATATTCTAAAAATTGACCGTGCAACCCGACAGAACTTTTCATCTCAATCCACACCTCCTTACAATCATAAGTATAACTATAGTATACAATTTTCCGAAAACTTTATACAAGGGGTTTTTGTATATTCATTAGACTCGGCCAAACCCTTTAGTACTTTAAAGCATAAAGAGGGACTGTCCCTCTTTGTGCTTTAAAGTACTAAAGGATCTAAACCAAAAAAAGAATTCGCCCTCTGGGAGCGAATTCCTCTTTTCTATACAAGCCGTTTGAAGTTCTGGCCCAATATCTCATTCATATTGTGGACAGTGATGAACGCTGTCTTATCGACTTCTGTTATAAAGCTTTTGAGTTTGGAAAAATCCTTCCTGCCAAGAATAGTCGTGATGACCTCTTTGCTGTCGGATGTAAAAGCACCCTTGGCTGTATGGATGGTGGCACCCTTGCCAAGTTCTTTCACAATGTATGTGCGGATTTCATCACTTTGCTTGCTGATGATGACCACTTCTTTGTTCGTGTTGAACTGTTGAAGCGTGTAATCAATGACGAGTCCGTTCAGGATGACTCCGAAGAACGCATACATACCTACTTGTGTACCAAACACGAATGTGGAAGACAAAGCAATCGCCAAATCAGAGAAAAGCACTGCTCGTCCAATTTCAATATTAAAGTATTTATTAAGAATCATAGCAATAATATCCGTTCCGCCAGTTGAGGCTTTCTGGTTAAAAACGAGCGCCATCCCGGTTGCAGCGATGCATTGGCCGATGATCAACTGAATCAATATATCATCACTGAGCGGAGCTTTAAGTGGAGCTGTTGCCTCAAGCAGCCAAACATATCCGGAAAGGGCAAAACTTGCGTAAACCGTCTTGGCCCCAAAGCTAAACCCTAGAAAAATGATTCCAATGATAAACAAAACGATATTGATGAGAATCATGAACATACCGATCGACATACCTGGCATGATGGAGTTCAGCAAGATAGATAAACCGCTGACTCCCCCTGTTGCCAAATTATTTGGTGAAAGAAAGAAATGGACATTCACCGCAACAAAAAAAGCACCAAGATTCATTAGAAAAAACGATATCAGCTTCTTTCGCATCCCTGCAACCTCCTTATATATTAATTTATTTATTGATGATTATTTTCATTGACAACGGGATTATATAGGTCATAAATACCTTTGTAAAGGGTTATGAATAAGGTTTAACTATTGAAAAAATTGCAAAGGTTTTCATTGATGTGTTACCTAATAACGGAATGATTTTTTTCACAAAAGAGCATTCATACTTTGCAAAAATTTTGCAGTGTAATAAGAGTGCAGATTGGTTTTATCAACCAGTTTATGTCGGATATCGACCTTTCTGTGTCGAATATCAACATAATATTGTCGAATATCAACCAAGATTTGTCGTTTATCAACCAAGTTGGGTCGAATATCAACCTGACACTTAGTTATTAAGTGCTACGCTTAAGAGTTTATCGGCGATTTCCGGGATTTGTCAGCGATCTTGAAAAATTATCAGCGATTCGCAGAATTTATCGGCGATTATTCAATTTTATCAGCGATTCCTACGATTTATCGACCAACCGACATATTTCGACATACCGAACTTCCATCCAACTCACTGCCCCCTTATAAACACACTAAAAAAGACCACCCAGTAAAGGATGGTCCACTACAACTTATCCAGCAAGCTCCACTCCATGTTCTTTTTCTTTACGTGCAAAGCGTACAAGCAGGTAAACAAGCGGAGTATCTACAATGGCGACAATAAGTTTAAAAAGATATTGTGTTCCGATCAATGCAAGCAAAGCAGTCATTGGCATAGTGCCAAAGAATGCAATGGTAATGAAAATCGTCGTGTCTGCAAGCTGGCTAAGGAGTGTAGAATAGTTATTGCGCAGCCATAATTTTTCCGATCCGTGTTTCGCTTTCAGTTTATGAAATACGGAGACGTCTAGATTCTGGCTGATAAAGTATGAAATCAGGCTTGCCAATGTGATGCGAAAGCTTCCGCTTAAGATGGCTTCAAACTCTGTCTGCATTCCGAAGAATGGAGCTGACGGCAGATTGATGGCAGCGGCAATGAACACAAGGGCAAAGACCTGCGTCAACAGTCCTGCCCTTACAGTGGCACGCGCAGCATCTTCTCCATATACCTCCCCGATGACATCCGTGATGGGATACGTAAATACATAGACAATCACTGCAGCCGGAAGGACAGCCCATTCACCAAGGCTGAACAGCTTAACGGCCAATATATTAGAAAGAATGAGAAGACCGACGAAAAGAGAATTAAGGTAAATAAGCATCCCTTTTCCTCCTTATCGGTTATCGATGGTTTCCGGATACAAATCATGGTTCATCATTCTGTATTCCGCCATTTTTTCAAATTTTGTTCCTGGCTTTCCGTAGTTGCAATATGGATCGATGGAAATTCCCCCTCTTGGAGTGAATTTTCCCCATACCTCGATGTAGCGGGGATCCATTAACTCAATCAAATCGTTCATAATGATATTCATGCAGTCTTCATGAAAGTCTCCATGGTTACGGAAGCTGAATAAGTAAAGTTTCAATGATTTGCTTTCGACCATCTTGATATCCGGGATATAGCTGATATAAATTGTCGCAAAGTCAGGCTGTCTTGTTTTTGGACACAGACTTGTAAACTCAGGACAATTGAACTTTACAAAATAATCTCTATTTGGATGCTGATTATCAAAGGTTTCCAGCACTTGAGGGGCATACTCAAATAAATAATCAGTTCCTTGATTTCCTAATAATGTTACATCTTGAAGTTCTTCATCTTTTCTTCCAGACATAAAAAAATCCTCCTCTTTATAAACCTATAAGGAAGAATCCACAGCCAAAAAGTATGATGAGATAAATAAAAAACCATATCCGGCATGGATATGGTTACAAATGTAAGTCTCATCCATAGTTTTTTATAGAGGGTTTGGGCTATGAACCTCTCCTGCGATAGGAAACTATTTAATTTAACATCTCTTATAGTATGGCAGGACAGTCAAAATGTCAACAAACAATAAGAAGCGGACTTGCTTACAGAGCAAAAAATCGTAAATTAACATGAATGCTATCCCAATATAAATTAAAAGGTATTCCAGAGTAGAGGAATCTGACTGCCTCCCTCCTGTAAGGTTAAGTTCGCCGCTTTTCATATACGTAATAACGTACTAGAATAGGAATAATAGACAGATTCATGTTAAGATAAATACAAGTCAAACTACTGGAGTGTGTCTTTGCAAAAACAAGTGAGAAACCTAACAGAAATGGCGATCGCCGGTGACCTTCCTGAAATCCACAAATGGTACCAGGAAAACCGTGAACTGTCGCTGACAACTATAGACTTTTATGAAAAAATTATAAAGCCTGTCATGGAAAGAGTCGGCATTCTTTGGGAAAGGAACAGTATTTCAGTGGCTGAAGAACACCTGGCCACAGCAAGCATTGATTATCTCATGACCCAGCTCAGATACCAGCTCTTACATCCGCAGTTTTTGCAAGAAGCACCTTCCATCCTCCTGTTTTGCCTTGAAGGGGAACAGCATTCCCTTGGCCTGAAAATGGTTTCCGATGTCTTTAGGGAAAACAAATGGAATGTGAAATTTCTTGGACCCAGTGTACCAACTGAAGAAATTATCAAGACCATTGATAAATGGGAACCTGATGCCATTGGAATTTCTGTGGCGCTCTCACCCCTGCTTCCCAAGCTGAAGGAGTGCCTTAATATGATCCAAGACTTAGAGAGAGAGATTGATATTCTTGTAGGCGGTCGTGTCGCATCTCTTTATAATCTGCAAGAATTCGGGATAGAAAATGTTCATCTATGCAATGATCTCAGAGATATAGAGTCCTTTGCTGTGAATGGGTTGAGCAAATCTCAACCTGTCCTGCCTGAAGGTGACTTATAATGGAAGAAATATATTATGTCCCCATCCCGCTTTTTATCCTCGATGCCAAGCTCAATATTCTTGAAGCTTCATTTAAAGGATCCAAGTTAATGCAGGGAGCAAGTTTCCTCGACCTGATTGAAGAGGAAAGTTCAACAAAGTTTTCAAAGTTCTTTCACCGTCAATCCTCTGGAAGCATTGAAATCAATATAAAGTCTAACTCAAAATCAGTCATGCCTGATTTGTATGATGTGTATTTTCAGTTTGTCGACTTTAATCAGCAGTATTTTGTAGCACTCATCAGCAAGGCAGATAACTACTCTGACATTTCTAAAAAATTGGATAGAATTCAGAAACAGCTATGGAACCCTAATCATGATGAATCCTTACAGAAACAGCTGCATCCAAGCTCTTTTCATTTGGAGTCTGCAACGGAGCAAATCCGCAAGCAGGAGAATGACATCCTTGGGGCTATTGAACAGTTGAAACAGCTGAAAGCCGAGCTGGAAAGTTTATCGCCGGATAAGCAGCATCTTGTTGAAAAATGTATGAGGATTGAAGAAACACTTAAAAATAATATAAAATTACATTGACCAATAAAAGATGGAGGTAAAGGTAATGTCTCTTTTGAATGATATTCTTACGTTTAATGAAAAGTTTGTTTCTGAGAAAATGTATGAGTCTTACGTTACGACCAAGTTTCCTGACAAACGTCTTGTCATCCTGACTTGCATGGATACTAGACTGGTTGAACTTGTGACAAAAGCGATCAATATGAAAAACGGAGATGTAAAAATTGTCCGCAATGCCGGTGCAGTCGTTTCCCATCCGTTTGGAAGCATCATGAGAAGCCTTTTGCTTGCTGTTTATGAACTTCAGGCTGATGAAGTTTTGGTGATCGGCCATCATGACTGCGGAATGGGTGGATTGAATGCTGAAAAAGTAAAAGCCAGCATGAAAGAAAGAGGCATCAGTGAAGATACTTTCGATACCCTCGAATATTCCGGCGTTAACCTGGATGAGTGGCTGACCGGTTTCTCAAGCGTGGAAGAAAGCGTCGCCCATAGTGTTGATATGATCAGGAACCATCCATTAATGCACAATGAAGTACCCGTCCATGGACTCGTCATTGATCCAGCTACAGGAAAACTTGATCTTGTAGCTTCCGGGTATGAATTAGCAGAAAAATAAGGAACACAAGAGCAGCCTCATTTATGGCTGCTCTTTTTCTGATTGATTTAAGGCCTCCTCACACCCGTTCACAAGCCGCATTTCTGCCGGAACATTCAACCCTCTCAAATACTCCGCAATCGTACATACTTCTTTTTTATGTGGGTATATATACATTAGTAGAATCACCAGGAAAGGAGAATCGACTTGGCAGAAGAATACACTTTATATGTAAAAGAAGCTACAGAAAGGGGAACCATCCAAGAGCTTGAAAACATCCTGCTGGAGATGGATGGTGTGGAAAGAGCCCTTGTGGATACAGAGGACGGCGAAGTAAAGATCAGCTATGATGAAAGCCGCCTTTCCCGCCAAGAAGTCGTAGAAACTATTCAACAGAATGGGTTTCAAGTAACTTAAGATTTGTGGGGCCTTCCGTCAGGTGCTGGCTTCAGGCGTAAAAAGAATCCCGCGGGATTCTTTTTTATTCTTTAACCGGTATATAAATGGCTGCCCTTAATTCATCCTCGTCTGGATCGTAATCGGCTGGATATTCTTCAAGGTGCTCGAGGATTTGCTGATCAAGATTGTACCCTTTCTCCTCTATCCAACTGTACAATATGTGATAGGAATCCATGATATTCGGGCCGTGATGTTCCAGGAATGCATAGGTATAGGATGGCACTTCAACTATCTCTAGTCCATAACGGATTTCTTCAATCTTGCTTACTTCATGGCATAAATAATAAGTCAGTCCACCATGGAGATTATGATAAGATACTCCTTTTACAATTCCCGGGTTTTCTTTGTTTTCAATCCCATCGGCAACTTCCTTCAATTCAGAAAAAAGTCTTTGGATATCCCCCTGGGCTGCCTCTGCGAAAGTTCCCTGCCACTTTAACCCAAGGGCCTTAAAGCCTGATTTTGTGATGATCCTTGGCTTCATTGTATTCATTCTCCTCTATTCTTTGAATTTTTTTGGAAAAACTATGGAAAGTTTATTTGTCTTATTCTACAATTGGTAATTGTTACTATGCCAATTTTCCTAGTAGAAAGGGGTGAAAAAATGACTATATACAGCTTACTTGTATTAATTCACATTGTGGCTGCAGTTACAGGTCTCGGGGCAAGCTTTGCCATGCCAGTCGTGATGAATTATCCAAAGAGTACCTCACAGGCCCGATTTTCTTTGGACATCAATAAAAAAATCGAAGCATTCGCCAAATACGGAAGCATCACCTTATTAATCACCGGACTAATTATGGGCTTTATATACCCATCCTTATTTAAAACAGGCTGGTACTTGGCATCTCTCTGCATTTATTTAGCCGTACAAGTAATCACGGCGGGAATTATGCCAAAAAAACTCGCGAAGATGACTGCCATCATCGCTTCTCACAAAGGAGAAGATTTACCTGCTTCATATAAAGAAGTCAACGGAAGTCTTCGTCCTTATAATATGATTTTACATACGTCAGCCGTCGTCTTAATTATATTGATGTCGCTTAAACCTTTTTAATTTTTCAACAGACCATACAGTAAATTTATGGTCTGTTTATTAATTTGAAGGACTTGCCTTGATCTCAAAAATGGAGTCCAAAAGAAAGTGCTTGACCAAGACATCAGGAAGCCTTTAGTCAGGGCAGGTACAGATAACCGCCCAAAAATTTCGGTTTTGCGTTCAATTTCCAGACACTCCTTCTGCACTTTTATCATATTGTAGTGAGAAGGAGGTGGTTGATTTGCTGTCGCGAATAAAATGGCTGTCTTTCTCTATCGAAGCATTCCTTGCGCTTCCCATCTTCGGAAGTGTAGCTTCTGAACTGATGCCCATTGTCCTTTGCTTTGTGGCTGTTTGGCATGGATGTGTCTTAATGGTTTCAAGGTCCGAAGATCAACCGATACTTGGAAGTGCTTTCGGAGTTATTGCTTCTTTCACTAACTTTTTTCCGTATGTAAGGATTGTCGCGCACGCCGTCACCGCATTCATCCTATACTTAGAAATTAAAAAAGCTCCTGGAATGGAGTGAAAAACCTGGGCCGGGTCGAGCAGATGATCCGGCTCTTATTTCTTGTCTTTTACCATATGATCCTCTATCTTAACCTTCTCATCCATAATGGCATACAGCGACCTGCCCAGATAAAGCGGAATGGACAATTTCTCGAAATCCGGAAGGCCATTTTCATTAAAGAGTTTGTCATCCCTGTAAAAAGTGGTGATTTCCGCTGTAAACCAGTCATGGTCACCATATGAATTGATATCGAGGGTCTTGCATTCATAAGCTACATAGGCCTCTTTTAAAATTGGGGCATTGGTTGTTCTGCCGCGTTCAAACTCCATCATCCCTGCTTCAAGCTTATTTAGATCGCTGCCGGAATAAACTCCCGATTCCTGAATGAATCCAGCATAATGAGCCGGCAGGAAATTAATGGCAAACTCACCTGCCTTTTTGAGTAACTGATAAGTATGTCTCTCCCTGCCTATCGCCACCCCATAGATTGGCGGTTTATAGGAGATATAAGAATGCCAGCCTGCCGCCATAATATTATCCTCCCCAACATGGGAAACTGTGACCAGTGCCACCATTCCTGGATAACTGTGCATCACCGTCTTCTCCTGAAACGTTCTCATTACCATCACCTCTTTCGTTATTATCCCACACTTCTGAAATATCTGTCACTTTAGGAGACGCTTTGTTTATGCCTGGCTCACATCTTCGATTTACAGCTTATATATTTTCATCCTCTCACACTTCACCCACTACCGGATGATATTTCCTCAAATATTAATTTTCTGTAATGCGCAATATAGGGTTGAGTATGTGTTCTACTTGTTTTAGAACATTGTGGTCGTATAGATTATTCGGAAAAATCCAAAGGACCGGATTTTCCCCTCGGGGACAAGGGCTTATCTAACTGAACGGGGTGAATGGGTCTTTTCTTTTTTACAAGGATAAATCCTGTGAAATATGGCTATATCTCTTGAACTTCATAGTGAATAGCAACAAAGTTTTAGAAAGAGCCTTTTAGAAGGAGGATTTTTATGAGCAGTGCTGGATGTGGAACTGGGAGCGGCAGTCAAAGCCAGAGCGGAGGTTCGGAAAAAGGGAATTTAACATGGTGGCAGCTGTCACTTATGGGGGTCGGGTGTACAATTGGGACCGGATATTTTTTAGGTTCAAGCATCGGAATCAAGAATACCGGCCCTTCCATTGTGTTTGCCTTTATATTAGCAGCGGTCGGCACTTATATTGTTTTTAACCTATTGGCAAAGATGACAGCAGAAGACCCTCAGGAAGGTTCCTTCTGTTACTATGCTGATAAAGCCTATGGCAAATGGGCTGGTTTCAGTTGTGGCTGGAATTACTGGGCATCGAATATTTTGATTATGGGAAGCCAGCTGATGGCCTTATCGCTTCTTTCACAATTTTGGTTTGAGAAGGTCCCCTTATGGGTGTTTGCCGCAGGCTATGCCCTTCTGTCCATCTTTGTCGTTTTGCTTGGAACGAAAGGCTTTGACAAAGTCGAGGATATCCTGGCCATTATTAAAACCGCGGCCATCATCATGTTTATCATTCTTGCAGCAGCCGTCTATTTCGGCTGGTTAAAAGGCGGTGGGAACAAACCGGCGTTCCCTTCTACTACTGGAATGCTGTTCCCAGAGGGTTTCAAGGGATTCTGGGCCTCATTAATCTATGCCTTTTATGCCTATGGCGGAATTGAAGTCATCGGCCTGATGGCGATGCAGCTGAAAAAGAAAGAAGATGCCCCGAAAGCAGGGAAGATTATGCTTTTATTGTTGATGATCATTTACGTCCTTTCCCTTGCACTTACGGTCCTTCTTGTTTCCGTTGATAAGTTCACTCCCGATGAGAGCCCATTCGTAACGGCGCTCGGCGGAAGCAATCTTGATTTTTTCCCTCATGTCTTCAACGGAGCCATTATTATAGCAGGGTTTTCCGCTATGACAGCCGCCCTGTTTGGAGTCACAAACCTTCTGGTCACAATGTCGAAGGATGAAAATGCGCCAAAGTTGTTCTCAAAAAAATTAAAGAAATTCAAAGAACTCCCTCTTCCTTCGCTTGGTTTGGCAGCTGCGGGATTACTTCTGTCAGTCATTACGGCTCTTCTAGTTCCGGGAAAGATTTATGAATACATTACAACCGCAGCCGGCATTTTGATTTTATATAATTGGGCGTTCATTATTCTTTCCGCCCTGAAGATCTTGGAAAATAAGATATGGGGTAAAGTTCTTGCTTTCTTTGGAATGGCCTTAATCCTCGCTGCGGTCACAGGTACATTAATGGAAAAGGAAATCCGGCTGGGTTTCTTTATCAGCCTCTTGCTTGTCGCCCTGATCGCCATCGCCTCCTATATCATGAAAAAGAAGAAATGGGACAAAGAAAAACAATCAAGCAGCAGTTAAATGACAAGGCTGGCTCATCCAAAGGATCCTTGATGAGCCAGCCTTTTGTTTTTATTCAACAAGTGCATCTTCCAATCCTTATATATCCGCATCAGTACTTCAGCTATATCCAACCATTAATTTCCATTATTTTGACTAGTTATCGCATGTTGATTTAACTGCCGTACCCGCCTCTCCATTCGCGCATATAGTGTGGTATTGATGTTTGTTCAGTGTCTAATACGACCGCTATAAAAGGATAGGAGGAGCCAGATGAAGTATAAAATCACCCGTGATTATATTGATTTAGGTAATTCCCGGTCAGGAGAGAGTTTAGGAAATGTCCAATTCATTGTAAGCCATGATACCGGCAACCCAGGATCGACTGCCTATGCTAACCGGAACTACTTTGCCAATTCAGACCCTGCTGCTTCTGCCCATACATTTATTGATGATAAGTACATCCTGGAGATCATCCCATTAAACGAAAAGGCCTGGCATGTCCGGTATAATGCCGGTGCTGACAACAGGCTTTTCGGTGTGGATGCGAATGATCATGCAATTGGGGTAGAGCTGGCCTGGGGCGGCAATATCAATTTCACCCAGGCTTATGACCGGTATGTCTGGTACCATGCATATCTGGTCGATAAATATGGCTTGAATCCGCGGCAAGGCATCGTCGCCCACAGTACTCTCGATCCTTCAAGAAGGACCGATCCACAAAATGCGCTTAACAGATATGGCATCTCATGGGAAGAATTTTTAGATGATGTCCACAATGCTTATCGAACCTATTTTACAAACGAGGAAACTTCTCAGCCTGCAGCCAGGGGAGGCTCTCTTACCCTTCCGCTTGGTCAAGGAGATCAGGGGCCTCTGGTCAGGGAAATTCAAACGAAATTGGTCAGGGCCGGGTTTCCATTGCCCCGATATGGTGCTGACGGTATCTTTGGGCTGGAAACAGAAATGGCCGTCATGAGGTTTCAACGGAAATATGGTTTGAGGGTGGATGGCCTTGTCGGGGAGCAAACACTCGGAAAACTGAATGAAGTGCTGACTACCAGCAAGCCTGTAAATGAATTTCCTCTTCCGGGCGGCAACTTACAGGAAGGGGATGAAGGAAGTGGTGTCCGGCAGCTTCAAAGAGCCCTGAAACAAATCAACTTTGATCCTGGAGAAATCGACGGCATTTACGGACCGAAAACAAAGGATGCCGTCAGAAGGTTTCAGGAAACCTATGTGGAACTGAAGAAGGATGGCTTTTACGGACCGAATACCCGAAAATATATGTTGATGGAGCTTGAAGAACAGTCTTGAGGCAAAAGGTGACTGAGGTTGGGACCCTCCGTTCATCATTTTTTTGCACCTATCGATGACTTTGGTCTTTCTATCGACGACTTCTCCGTACCTATCGTCGACTCTCCCTGTTCTATCAACAATTACCCATATAACCATTTTTTCTATCAGGTAGAACTCCTTTTCAGCTGTCTATAAAAAACCCGGTCCGCCTCCGCGGACCGGGTTGCTCAAACTTATTCAGTAAGGCTTAAAAACTCCTCTACATCATTGATGCAGAGCGCGATTCCTTTTTCCCAGAAAGCTTCTTTTGTGATGTCTTCACCCAGGTGTTTCAAGGCAAGTTCTTCTACAGACATGACGGCTGTATCTCTCAGTAGTGACATATATTTTTCTTCATAATTCTCATCCGCTTCCAATGCTTTGGCATAGATGCTTAGTGAGAACAAATAGCCGAATGTATATGGGAAGTTATAGAACGGTACCCCGGATATATAGAAGTGCAGCTTTGATGCCCAGAAATGAGGGTGCGTTTCATCAAGTGCTCCGGCATACGCTTCTTTTTGAGCTTCTGCCATAAGCTCGTTCAATCTTTCCGCTGAAACCATGCCGTTTTTACGTTCTTCATAAAAGCGTGTTTCAAATAGAAATCTTGCATGAATGTTCATGAAGAATGCTACACTTCTTTGCAACTTATCTTCTACCAGCGCAATTTTCTCTTCTTTCGTTTGAGCTTCTTTCACCGCGGCATCAGCAACGATCATCTCAGCAAATGTCGAGGCGGTTTCCGCAACATTCATAGCATAATTCCTGTTCAGTGTATGCATGGGCCTCAGTGCATTAGAATGGAATGCGTGTCCAAGTTCATGAGCTAATGTAGCAACGTTGGACATGCTTCCTGAATAGGTCATGAAAATTCGTGACTGTTCACTTAATGGGAAAGATGTACAGAATCCGCCAGGTCTTTTTCCTGCACGATCTTCCGCTTCAATCCACCTGTCTTCAAATGCCTTTTGAGAGAAATTTGCCATTTCATTTCCGAAGCGGGCGAAGTGCTTCAGAATGAATTCAGCTCCTTCATTGTAGGACATAGCTGTGTTCGATTCCGCTACAGGGGCGTCCATGTTGTACCAATCCATTTTTTCCTTGCCAAGCATTTTCGCTTTACGATCCAGGTATTTTACGAAAGGCGCTTTATTCTTGGAAATCGCCCCCCACATGGCTTCAAGCGTCTCTTTCTTCATGCGGTTGTATTCAAGCGGTTCCTTAAGTACCTCCTCCCAGCCGCGTTTCTTATAAACATTAAGACGGAAGCCCGCCAAATGATTCAATGTCTTTGCGAACAACTCTTCTTTTTCAGACCAGGCTTTCTCAAGGCTGTCAAAAATTTCTTTCCTGACATTTTCGTCCTGATGGGAGCTCAGGTTGTTCGCCTGGCCGATTGAAAGCATTTCACCGTTATGTGGGATTTCCATGCTGCCGACAATCGTATCATACATCTGGCCCCATCCATGATAGCCATCAATGGAAAGTGCTTGGATGAGCGCCTCCTCTTCGCTTGATAATTTATCTTTAGCTTTTTCACGCCACTCGTTCAGCACAAATGTCAATTCCGCAAGAGCTTCTGTCTCAAGCAGTTCTGCCCAGGCATCTTCAGGGGTTTCTGATAACTTTTGCTGAAAGCTGTTAAATGCAACTTGAAAGTCAGCACTTGCGGTTGTCAGTTCACCACGTAATGTGTTAGCCTGCCTGTCCTTCATATCCTGAGCTTCCAGACAGCCGATGAAAGCTCCTGCCTGACGGAGATACAGCATGATATCCTTTGCCTCTTCAATCAAGCTTGCAACCTGACTGCTGTCTTCTTTGGATTGCGGGGCTCTAAACTCTTTCTCTTTCTGTGCAAATGCCGCTTTTTTCTTATCTAATGTATCCAAGTGTTCCCTAAGTTGAGGTGAACTGCTTCCTCCCTCAAAAAACACATCCAAGTCCCAAACATCTGAGTAAGTCATTTTTGAAAATCTCCCCTTCTAAATATGTAGTTCTTTTTTATGTATATGACCAGTTTACCATTTTCCGATTATTCTTGCTTTTGTTTTTTATCCCTCAATTTCATTATCTAAAAGTTAAAAATCCAGCGGCAGCCTGGACAGGGACTCTCTCTATCTTCCACTATAAGTTATAGATTGTTTCTTAGAAAAAGGCTCTTTTCTTGAACTCAGAATCAAGGGAAACACCCCTTCCTCTCATCTTTAAGCTATGCCCTTGCCGTCGTTATCCTTATGGCTGTCATCTTCTTCAGGCCGACACAACATAATTAAAAGGCTGCTGTACAAAATAAGGATACGGAGGTGTCCTTATGGAAAAAGCACGGAAGAAAAAATTCACAACAGCAGGAACGGACATAGAAGAGGTAAAAAGGCGCAATGCCCAGTCAGGCCTTTCCTATAATGAAGTGAAGCAGCTGATGGCCGAAAAATTGAAGCAGAATAAATAGAAAAGAAGCAGCCCGGCTGGAAAAATTCCAGGGGCTGCTTTTCTTATAAAACTCATGTTTGATTTTTAGTCTGTTTCGCCGGTTTTTCCCGCTGTTCCACAAGTTTCTCCTGAATCTTGTTGAACTCCTTGCATGGTTGTGTCAAGCTGACAACGATGTCTCCCGCCTCCGCCTTTGCAGACCCGTCCGGAGAGAAAAACTCAATTTTGCCTGTCGGTTTCATCACAAAGAGAAGGATGGTATGTTCTTCTCTTTCATGCAGGTATTCTTCAAATGAATATTTCTCGGTGATATTCGTTCTTCTGATGATATCCCCGCGCTCCACACGCTTGTTCAGTTCATCCCAGGTTGCGTCTTCCTGAAACAGGATTCTGCCGCCCAGCGTATGAACCAAGTCTTCAATATCATCACTTCTCTTACCCTTCAAAGTCAGCTGAAAAAGATTATTTCTGCCAATGGAAGGGACGAAAGTAGTACAGACCAACGCATTATAAGAGTCCACTTCTGTTGTCGCCAGCAAGTACTCATACGGGGTTAAATCCATATGGTACTCTGTTTGTTCTGACAAAATTTCGCCTTTATAGAAAGGGATCCCGGCTTTTCTTGCTGAAAACAGCCTTTTCCATGATGAATCAGCAACCATGACCGGGGTTTTTAGTTCCTGGAAGGTTTTCGCAAGTTCAGTAGAAAAACTGCTGCCCCCAATAATCAAAACTCCCGGCCTGTCATTGATGGCAAGGTCCAGCTTCTTCGCCAGCCAGCCGATTGAGAATCCATGGACAGTCACGGTTCCAAATACCAGGGCAAACGTAACTGATGTGAGAATCGCCGCATCCTCAAACCCGTTCTCAAGAAGAACGGAAGCAAAATAACCTGAAACAGTCAGCGCTACGATTCCCCGCGGGGCAATCCACCCGACCAAAGTTTTTTCCTGCCAGGAAAGGTCCGTTCCTATTGTAGAAAGAAAAATGGACAGCGGACGTACGATAAAAAGCATCAAAAGCACATAGCCAATGATTTTCCAATTGAAAATTTCAATCAATGTCTCCAAAGACAGAGATGCTGTCAGCATGACGAAAATGGTCGAAATCAGGAGTACTGATATATTTTCTTTAAAGTGCCGCATATCATCAATGGAAGATATCTGCATATTTGCCAGGGTCATTCCCATTGCTGTTACGGCAAGAAGGCCCGTCTCATGAGTGATTTCATCAGAAATGGTAAAACAGGCAAGAACCACAGCGAACACTACAGGGGACTTCAGGAATTCGGGGACATGCCCTTTTTCAAACATCCACCCGATGCCCCTGCCGCAAAGCCATCCGAATACGACGGCAAATAAGGAAGCAAGGAAGAACATTAAGAGCGTATTAGCAGCCCCTTCTTCTGATGTTAAAAATAATATGATTTCAAAAGCAAATACTGCCAATAGCGCACCAAAAGGATCCACGATGATCCCTTCCCATTTTAAGATGGCGGCCGGCCTCGGCTTCAATTTTGCCTGCCTTAAAAGCGGAAGGATGACGGTTGGGCCGGTAACGATGAATAACCCCCCGATGACAAACGATACAGCCCATGACAGCCCCGCTACATAATGGGCTCCCAACGAACCAAGTATCCAGGCAAGGAAGGCGCCAATTGTGACAATCCGAAATACAGGCCTGCCTAACCCTTTCACTCCCCGGAAATCAAGATTCAAACTTCCTTCAAATAGTATGATGGCAACAGCCATGGAAATAATCGGCTTGAATAAGTCGCCAAAATCTTCCTTGGGGTGAATAATCCCCAAAAATGGACCTGCAAGGAGTCCAGCAATGGACATGACCACGATCGCCGGCAGCCTGAAGCGCCACGCTGCCCACTGTGACAAGATTCCCAGCAGTCCAATCAGCATTAAGTTAAACAATATCGAATGAAACATTGAGTCTCTCCTTTTAAAAGGATTCAAAATCAGTTTTTTTCTATCCTTCACATATAAAGCATGTAAAATAAAGCGTTAACTGTCTTTAAACTTGGCGCTTTTCTAAAACTTTGTTGCTATTTACTATTAAGTTCAAGAGATATAGCTATCTTTCATACAAATTATCCCGGTAAACAAGAAAGAAAAGAGCTATTCACCTGTTCAGTTAAATAAGCCCTTGTACCCGAGAGAAAAATCCGGCCCTTTGGATTTTTCCGATAGCAACAATCTGTACGAATACAGCGTTAAACTTTGACAGTGCTTTTAAACCAAAATGTCAGTCCCAGGCGGCTGCAGACAGTATGGTAATGCAGCAAGGTGAGCAATACCGCCCCTGTATTCATCCCTATAAGTACCCCCGCCATACCGAACTCCGGCAGCGAACCAAGAAAATAAATAATCGAAAAAGAAACAAGGGTTGCCCATATAGTATGATACAAAGCGTCCTTTATCAGTCCAAATCCGATCATAAATGCCTGAAGCGGCATGACAAAGAAATGAAAGAAGAAATAGGGCCAGAGTAATTTTAAGTAATAGGCAGCCGAGGTTGAATGAAAAAATAGTGTCGTCAGCTTTTCTCCCCAAAAGTAAAAAACCAACACAGCCGGACCTCCGTACCCTAAGGTAATCCAGATAACCTGCCTGAGTATTGAATGTATACCTTTAATATCATTCTTTGAAACCTTTTCTGACACAATCGGAATCAAGGCGACCAGCAGGGAATGTGCAATAAAAGCCGGGAAGAAACCAATTGTCAACGCTACGCCCGCCATCACGCCAAAATGCTCCGTTGCCGATAGTGCAGTCATGCCGGAATGAAGTAATGCGGCTTTAATCAAAAACGGCTGGATCGCGTGGGAAACAGCATGAAAAATTCTCAAAACGGTTGTGGGAAATGAAACAGTCAATAACGCCCGGCCTACTTCCCTCTTATCTGCATCTTTTGTGGAGGTATTTTTCATTTTCCTTACAGATAACACATATGCTTGCATGAAGTAAAGGAAGACAACACCTTCACTGCCGATAAATGTGCACAAGGCAATGATAATGGCGATATTGGTTTCAAAGGAGAACAACTGGTAAACGACAACCAAGAGAATAAGCTGGGCAAACTTTCTTAAGAAATTGGCCGCTGCAATCTTCCCCATTTGATGAACACCCATGAAATACCCCCGGGCTATAGAAGAAAAAGAGATAATCGGAATCAGCACCAATGTCAGCCAGCGAACGCCTGGATGATAGTCTGCCAAAAAAGGAAACAATGAATAAATCAGTGCAGCCGCCAACAAGAAAATACAAGTGAATATTATTGTCAGCCTCCACACCCGGGACAGAATATCGCGATGATAGACTACGTCCTTTTCCGCGATGAACTTCGAAAGCGACACCGGCAGCTCCAAGCTGGCAATAATGGCAATTAAAAAGATGGATGGCAAAATCGACATATAGATTCCCATCCCGTGTTCCCCAAGCTCCCTGGCGAGGACCATATTGATGACAAATTCCAGGCACTCCCCGAAAAATGCCGTAATTATTAAAAAGGATATCCCCCGTATAAATAACTTCATCTTTAAACCTCCGAAATAAGTACATGCCCTATCATATGATGGAGGATTACTGTTTAGGATTTTTTATAATATGGAAGCGTTATCTAGAGAAAAATATTTGGAGACATATGCTCCAAGCACTTTTTATACCAAGATAAGCACTGGTTAGAGATTTTCAAGTATACAATCATAACCATGAAGTAAGCTAACAAAATAAGGGGATAAATTCCTCTTATTGAGGAAATATCTCGAAAAGTAGAGTAAAAAGGGAAACATTTCCCTTATTTACTTCAAAAGCATGAGAATAGGCACTTTTCCTCTGCTTTAACGGGAAAAACTCCCCTTATATTCCGTGAAGCTAACCCTATTCTGCAGGATAAGGGGAAAAACTTCCCTTATTTAAACAACCAGAGGTTACTCACAATTCAGGATGAAAAACATGTCTGCTTCATTTATCTGCCTCTCAAAAACGAACTATCATTTGCTGCACACTAAATGGATTACAATCGGCATGCGGTTTTCATGCTGACAAAACGTATGACACCATGTTAAAAGGGGCTCGGAATTCAGGGCGGATTTAGCGTTATTTATTCATCAACAAAAAGAAGCAGTCGAATTCAGTTGCGAATTGTACTGCTAATTGGTGTGCTAAATTAGTTTTTGTACTCGATACCAGAACCCCTTACCGCCCGGGGACCCTTCTTAGTTCAGGGTTTTTAATTACTTCTTTTTAACGGAACGGGCTTCCCTTAGATGGGCAATTCCTTCTTTGCAGACGCCATATTCCAGCCATGAGCACCCTGCACAAATTTTGTCCAGATCGTCCGGCTCCACTTTTTCAGCTGTCAGATTCACCAAATAGGACTTTTTATAAACACCTCCCGCCTTCAACTCAAGATGTTCAATTGTCCTCCTATCCAGTCCCATCACTTTATTATTCGATTTCACATTGCCGCTGCATAAGGTCTCTCCTTTATGTGGACAAGCCAAGCAAGCCTCATCGAATCCGGCAACCACTTTGATATCGAATTCTTTATCAGGATCTCTTATATCTGCAACAATTTCGGTCATTTTCTCGACAAAGGCCGGGCTGTACCCCATACCCTTAAACCCATGGACACACAGGAGATGATGACCTCTCATTAATTTGCTCACCCGATGCCCTCCTTTTACTATTTCCTTATTATTTCGAGGTTTGAAGGGTGATCTCCTTTGTAGGTTGTGATGTTTCGGAGGGAAGGGGGCCAAACAAACGAACTCTATGGTATATTCGCGTGATCTGTTATTTGATATGTCAAACCTGCTCTTCACTTCCGTTGAAAAAAATTCAAGGAGGATGGTTTTGCTATCAATGCAAGACTCCCAAAAAATACCCATATCCAGACAATAAATGTTTATCTGCTGCTGATCTACTCACCCGGTGTTGCCAACTCACATTGAAGAAAATTTCTGCAGCTTCCTTCAAAGAGTGCGATGCAGAGAGTACTTACTTCCCTCCCGCTAGATCAAAAAATCCTAGGTAAAGCGAGAACCTATTCAAAAAAATAGACCCGGCGCAATGTCGGGTTTCACCTGGAACTCTATTGAATTTCCGCATAACCTTTACCAGTAGGATATCGTCTTTGGTTGCGGCCGCTTGGGTCTCAGAAGTGGATAAGGAAGCAGAGGCGATAAGTGCCGAAGATGCCATGACTGTAAATAATTTCTTCACATTTCATTCTCCTTTCTATTGTCCTTATTTGTTCCATAACACATTCATCTTGTTATGAACGTTTTAACACCGAAAAAATTTTACTATTCTTTCAATTTCCATTACCATTTACATATACGACACAAATAAAGGCGGGAATAGGTATGGACGTTAAGGTCAATGAAGACTATGCAATAGAACAGGATAAGTTAGACGGACTGTCGCGCTTTAAAGAAGAATTTTACATAAAAGAAGATAGGTATTACATGGATGGAAATTCATTAGGCCTCCTTTCCAAAAAAGCAGAAAAATCGCTGTTGACTTCATTGGATGACTGGAAGCAGTTTGGCATAGACGGCTGGATGGATGGGAAGGAACCATGGTTCTATTACTCAGAGAAGCTTGGAAGAATGACAGCTCCTCTTATCGGGACCAAGGAGGAGGAAACCATTGTGACCGGATCTATTACCACGAACCTTCATCAATTGATCTCCACTTTCTATCAACCTGAAGGCCGGAAAACGAAGATTCTCGCAGATGAGTTAACCTTCCCTTCTGATATCTATGCAATCAAAAGCCAGCTGGAGTTGAAGGGGTATGACCCTGTTCAAAACCTGGTTAGAGTCAAAAGCAGGGACGGGCTCACACTTCGTGAAGAAGACATCATCGACGCCATGACCGATGATGTCGCTCTCATCCTTCTGCCATCCGTTCTCTACCGCTCGGGGCAGCTCCTGGATATTAAACTGTTGACGGATGAAGCCCACAAACGGGGCATCATCATAGGATTTGATTTAGCTCATTCCATAGGTGCCATTCCACATGAACTTCATGAGTGGAATGTCGACTTTGCTGTCTGGTGCAACTATAAGTATTTAAACAGCGGTCCAGGGGGAGTCGGCGGGCTATTTGTCCATGAAAATCATCTTGGAAGGAAGCCGGGTCTTGCGGGCTGGTTCGGCTCAAAAAAAGACAAGCAGTTTGACATGGAACATACCATGACACATGCGCACACGGCGGGTGCCTTCCAAATCGGGACTCCTCATATTTTCAGCCTTGCCCCCCTGCTTGGATCATTGGAGATCTTCGAAGAGGCAGGAATTGCGAACATCCGGGCAAAGTCATTAAAGCTGACCGCCTATCTGATGAAACTGATAGAAGTCAACTTATCAGAGTATGGATTCGTGATTTCCAATCCAAAAGACGACCGCATACGCGGAGGACATGTCTGCCTGCAGCATGAAGAAGCTGCCCGCATATGCAAAGCACTGAAGAAAAATGGCGTCATTCCCGATTTCAGGGCACCCAATGTAATCAGGCTCGCACCTGTGGCCCTGTATACTTCCTATCAAGATGTGTGGAAGACGGTTGAAATTTTAAAAACAATCATGAAAGAAGAAGAGTACAAACAATTTGAAAAAGGCCGTAATGTTGTGGCGTGAGGAGGATTGCAAATGAAGTTCATTGATATATCCCAAAAGTTGAATAGCAGCACCCCTGTTTGGCCTGGAGATACACCATTCCAATTTTCGTTAAATTGGTCAAAGCAAGATACAGGCTCGGTCAATGTTGGCAGCATTAATTTCAGCGCCCATACAGGGACACATATCGACGCACCTTTTCATTTTAATGAAGATGGACAGAAAGTGGCCGACCTCCCCCTCGAAAGCTTTTTCGGAAACGCTTTGGTTGTGGAAATGTGCGGAAAGGAATCCATAGGTGCAGAAGAACTGAAGTCTTTAAACCTAAGAGATGTGACCCAACTGTTGATACGGACCAACAGTTGGGAAGATAAGAGTGCGTTCCCTTCAGAGATCACTTATCTTCGGGAGGATATCGGCCCTTTCTTAAAAGAGAATGGCATTCAACTAATCGGGGTGGATGTTCCATCTGTCGATCCGCTTGACAGCAAAGCGCTGCCTGCCCACCATTCTTTGCAGCAAAACGGCATTGGCATCCTTGAAGGAATTGTCCTGGATGGAGTCGAGACAAAAACCTATGAGCTTGCAGCCTTCCCCCTATTCATTGAAGAAGCTGACGGATGTCCGGTCAGAGCCGTTCTTATCGACCGCTGATTCATAGGGCGTCTTTTACCCAGATAGTTGAAATGAACTCCGGCTGCCGGTAAATAAAAAGCAGTAAAAAAGAGTTTATGAAGCAACCTCCGCCGGTTGAAGGCCGGCGGAAGGCTGCTGCTTCTTTCCTGACTGCTGCAGTTATGTACCATTCGCCACCTAAACAAGAACTATTAAAACCGCCTTCATTTAAAGATTTGATCTGCCGATTTCTTCTTAAGGTCTATTAGGCAATCCTCCTTCATAAGGTAGCAATATAAGAGCATTTAAAAGGAGGAGACCTTTTGGGCATCTTAGTTGTCATCGGTTTGGCTTTTGTATTGCTCTTCATTGGCGGTTTTTTTGTCTATTTTTTAAAAAGTTCATTAAACACAGAGGATAGTACTTCGGTCGACCCTGTTCCTCAAGAAGATTGGTCGCTGGAAGAAAAAAGTCCATAATAAAACGACAGCGTCCAAAGTAGACGCTGTCGTTTTAACTTTTTCATCCGCTCACCAGTTTTTCTCCTATTTGCATCCTCGCCTCACACATTGGGCAGACTTTTCTTTTAATCTTCTGGTCTGCTTCTGTCTTGATCCTTGACCAAGCGATACACTGAGCGTTGCTGCAAACCCAGGCGGCGACCTTGATTTTCGGCGGTTCTTTTTTGACTGATTTTTCTTTTTGTGCAGGCTTATCACGGAACGCATCTGACAGAAAGCGTGAAATCTCTCGTTTTTCACCCTGATAATAGGCTGGGGAACTGATGAAGAGCTCTTTCTTTGCTCGCGTAATCGCCACATACATCAACCGTCTCTCTTCTTCGATAGCCATCACCTCTTTATTGCGTGCATCCTGGTGAATCTTATCCTCCAGTTTGTGAGCATTGATGGCAGAAGAGTGCGGAAGATTTCCTTCACTTGCTCCAATAACGAATACCGCAGGAAATTCCAGCCCTTTTGCTCGATGGATTGTCATCAAAGACAACGCATCTGCATTTGATTCATTCTCTTGATGCAGCATTTTTTCATGCTTTTCCGTCATGTTATCAATAAAGGAAATAAATGCAGAAATGGATTGAAACCGTTCTGCCGATGCCTCCAGCTCCGATAAAGTTTCTTTGATGGCTTCCTTATGCTCCGTGACGGATACCCGCTCATTGGCATCCAGGTAACTGTCATAAAATTCTTTCCTCATACGCTTAACGGCAGTTTCCGGGTCTGCGGCAGAGAGGCTCTTGATCAGTTTGATTCTTTCTTTCACCTTATCTTTCTGAAACGGCTGAAGGGTGTCCATGTTAGTCAAATGAATCAGCGGGTACTTCTTCCTCGCCGTTGCCTCATGACCTGTAATATACTTCATCCCAGCTTCTCTGTTGATATATAAAGTTGGCAAAACACCCTCTATCGCCGAAAAATTTCTCGGTACAAGAGACAGCCTTAAATGGTCTATCAGCGGTTTGACGATCCAGTGGTCATAAAAATGCTGATCACCGAGATTATAGGAAAAGAAGGGGATTTCTTCTATGACAAGCCTCTCAAAAATAGCACGGCTGCTGCTGGTTGTCCGGTGAAGGATGGCAATATCCTTATAATTCAAGTTTCCTTCCTTTGTCATTTTCTTGATTTTGGCTATGATCCATTCCGCTTCCTCATCCGAATTGGAAGGCCGGCTGTACTGCGGTTTGTCTGACTTCTCTTTTACAGCACGAAGAGTCTTCTTCCGTCTGTATTTGTTGCCGCTGATCACCTGGTTCCCAAGCCCGACAATATGGCTGCCTGACCGGTAATTGACATCCAGTGTGATGACTTTGGCTTCAGGATACTTCTTATCAAAATCAAGAATGAAGGCATTATCTGCTCCGTTGAATGAATAAATCGTTTGATCATCATCTCCAACGACAAATAGATTCCTCGATTGGTGGGCGATCATTTGAATCAGTTCATATTGAAGCCAATTTGTATCCTGAAATTCGTCCACCATGATAAATTGAAACCTTCTTTGCAAGGCATGCAGGAGCTGCTCATCTTCTTTAAGCAATTCAAAGGCTTTGACCAAAATATCATCAAAGTCGATTTTCTGATTGCTTTCCTTCCATTCTTCAAACATCAGGAGGATCTTCTTGATTTCTTTTTCAGCAGAAGTCTTCTCAGGAAGATCGTCAATAGGCTTCATATTCATTTTAAGATTGGAGAGTGTCGAGAGAAGTGTTTCAGGCTGATAAGGTTCTTGAATTCCTATCTTTCTTTGTATCTGCTTCAATAAAATATGCTTGAATCGTTCATTGCCCAGTATTTCCTGTGTTACACCCCTGCTTCTTAACAGGAACAAGAAAAAGGAGTGGAAAGTACCCGCCTGGATTCTGTTCACTTCCTTTTTATTAATCCCCGGAAGCAATGCGACTCTGTGCTTCATTTCCATTGCCGCTTTTTTGGAAAAGGTGAGGAGCAGAATGTTTTCAGGAGAAACCCGTTTTACCTGTAATAGATAGCCTGTCCGAGAAACGAGGACGGATGTCTTTCCGGAACCTGCCCCCGCCAGCGTCAAGCACGGGCCTTCCATATGCCTGACCGCTTTCATCTGTGCCTCATTAAGACGGATTCCCTTCCCCTCAAGAAGGTTGAAGTAGAAACTGTCTTCAGCTTCTTTATATTGTTTATTTTCATTGTGATAAATTTCCGCATTCGGAATTATGTTGGATGAAACCCCGAATGGTCTGTTGGAGAAATAATTCATTATTGTCACCTTGCTCATATTTTTGTGTAGTTTATAGATGCACTTTTTTGGGGTTTAGTTAACCAATGTTTACAGCTTAGACTGGATCTTAGTTCCCAAACCATTTGAACCAGCCTTGATAACCTACGGAAGTGAAGAAGAGTACTCTGCAACATAGGCGATTTCATTACTATTTTTCTATGAATAAAAAAGAGCGTAAAGATAAACTAAATCTTTACACCCTTAGTGAATTTATTATTTTTGATGAAAAAAGTCAATGAAAGCATGGTAGATTTCGATAGCTTGATAAGATAGTAGTGTTAACGCTGTAAATGAAAACACGCCCATCATAATGAACCGAATCCACATATCCTTCCCCCCTTTAAAAATCAAATTGTTGATTGATTATTAAAAAGGGATTGATCCACATAATTTGATTGGTAAAAAATCGGCGTCAGCACGATCATCCTCCGGTGAAAAGCACTCCAATTGCTCAAGGCAGTCAGGCAGAGCATTAGAAGTACGAGCAGCACTAAAGTGTCATTAAATACAGCCTTGCTATTTCCTGAATCTAAGTGCTCTCCGGGCTCCACATGATCAGACATGTGTTGGTCCAATAAGGAACTTTCTGCTACTATATTTACCGAAAAATGACCATTTCCTATACTATTTGTGAGGATCGCCAATAGTATGAAACCAGCTAAGAATAGAAACCTGTTCATTCTGCATCCCCCCAAAAAAGTATTGTTATCATTATATTCCTGTTCACACAAATATGCACTACCTAATTTTTACTCATTTGGGTTACAGCTGATCATTTTACCATATATGAATCTAAGAAGCTGGTTATTTATTTGTATTTGATTTGATAATTATTCCTGCCTTGCTGTTTGACAGCGTACATTGCCATGTCAGCAGCGCGAAGAAGTTCATCCAGATTCCGGCTGTCTTCAGGAAAAAAAGATGCTCCCAAACTGAATGTGATGTGTACCTCTTCTCCAAAAATCATATAGCCTTCTTCATTTGCAGCAAAGAATTTCTGTATCGCCCCTTCAACTTCTTCCTTTGACTGCCTTCCCTCAATGATGACGACAAATTCATCACCCGACTGCCTGGCAATGAAGGCATCCTCAGGAAATTCACGTTTGACCCTTCTTGTAAATTCAATCAACAGTTCATCGCCGTGTGAATGACCAAGTCTGTCATTAATATCCTTGAACTTATCGATATCAATAAATAGGACGGCAAATTTTACTGCATCATCCTCAAGGGACTCTTCAAATAATGTTTTTAATTTTGATTCCAGGGCCCTTCTGTTCCATATGCCTGTAAGCTGATCATGCAAAGCCATATATTTCAATCGGGAAGAAGATCTCTTCAGTTCCGCATTCTTCTTGCTCAATTCTTCTGTCCGTTTAGTTACTTGATTTTCCAGATCCCTTGCAAGGTTCTGGTAAGATGCCGTCATCTCTTTTAACTGGTAACCGGTCAGGAGCTGCCTGGAATATACAAGGAATACAATCAGCAGAAGACCTGCACCCGCAAGCTTATCACCGCTGCTGCTGAAGACCAGAAAGAGGATGATGATACTTCCGATATTCATAACATTCCTGGCAGCAGGATAAGCACCCGCCTCGTAGTTGAACTTGCTTTCCCCTTTTCTAAAGAATGAATTCATCTTTAGCAGTTCAACTGCGCCGACTCCCTGAAGGATAACCGCCGAAACCGCCAGTATCCTGGGAAGACCGTCAGCTTGAAGCCCGTCATAAAGTAAAGACAGTACAACCAGACTGTCCCCAGTAAATAACATGGATATGGATAGGGTAAAGAGCAGCATGACTTTTCTGGGTGCAAAATATTTTTTTACAAGCATGGCCGCCGGCAATGCTAATAATAAGAGCAATTCCAGAGCTGGATATACAAAGGATGTCACACCCATTCCGTAGGCCACGCCGGCCGCTTCATATAATGGATGAAGCCAATATACCCATAACATTGTCGTAATGGTGAAATAAATGATCAAGATATCGATTGCAAAATAAATGACCTGACAACGATTTTTCATAACATGAGCCAAAGATGAAAAGGCCGCTATCAACAACAGTAAGTAACCTATGTATAAGAGGCCGCTCCAAAGTGTTCCCTCATTAATCAAGATGACTTCGGCTCCAGCGTACAGGACAGTCCCAAATAAAAGCAAACCTAAAAATGGGCGCTGCAGCCCTTCCGCTCTTCTAAATGCATAAAATTCAATTAAGAGAGCGAATGTAATGGCCGAGGTCTCCAGTGCAATTATACTGAAGGGGTGATTAGTACCTTTAAAAAAGACGCCCCATCCGTAAATCAGAAGAGCAAAAAACATCAATTCGAACATTGAATTTTTAAAGTAAATAGTTTGCTTCATGTTATCGCCCTATTCTGTTAATTCATTTAAGTATAAATAACGCATAAAGACTCCTTTGAAAATCTTTTACCCCCTTAAAGTCTCAGCAAAACAATTCTTAAAGCTTTTTGACCGGTACATCTGAACTACATTCACTCTTCTTTTTGGCTCTTTTCTAAAATTTTGTTGCTATTTAATATGAAGTTCAAGAGATATAGCCATATTTTACAGAAATCCCCCTGGTAAACACGAAAGAAAAGAGCTCATCACCCGCGGCCCCGCATATGATTCGGCAAACGGAACAATCACGACTCAGGCTTCTCCGTTAAAGGTATCCAGCTCCAGCTGTGAAGGAATTTCCTCTTGAAGATCTTCTATGGGAACCGGCCAATGAAGTAACAGCAGATACTCCCATGTTTGCTTCATCATCCACCCATTTCTCTTATCCACTATCTTCTCCTCCTCTGTCCCGGCCTGTCATTCATTTATTTACACAAACTGACTATGATACAAACGAAACGCTGCACATTGTCATGTTTGCCGGCATCAAGGAACCGGGAATATATGAAACAACTATTATGCAATAGGAGTGTGGCCGGCTTGAAACTCAATAAATGGAGTTACTCCAAGAGAAACAACATTAAAGCCAGCTTTGATTCCTTCCCCCACTCGACCGTGTTGTTTCGGAGAATCAAGGATTACTACTTTGTCTACAATGTCTACTGGTCCGCACAAGACCCTATAGTCGGCCGCGAACATCTAATTGAAATGGAACATCTCCTTAACCGGGAACTTGGTTCTGAAAGTGAATACATAAACCGCAGGAGCCGGCTTTGATTCATCTTGGGACAGCTGGAGTCAGAGCTGTTTTTTAGATGGCAGAAAGGATAGCCTGGTCATATGATCGTAATCAATGGCACTATGGATAGGGTTCAGGAAGAGGTTTAACGCAATTCCGTTGAATCCAAAAGGCTGATGTAATCTAATATAGAAGGCGTTAAACTAATTACTGTTCAACAGGCAGAAGTCGCACTTTTGTTCGATTAAATTTTTCCATCCTCTATTCATCTGCTTTTAACACCTTTATAATATGAGGAGATAGTAAGAATACAATAGAAAAGGTGCAGTTTACATGAGTATATTAACAGTAAAGAATCTAAGCCATGGCTTTGGCGACAGAGCCATTTTTAATGATGTATCCTTTCGTCTCCTGAAGGGTGAGCATATCGGGCTGGTTGGGGCAAATGGAGAAGGTAAATCGACCTTCATGAACATCATTACCCGCAAGCTTGAGCCGGATGAAGGAAAAGTGGAATGGGCAAAACGTGTCCGTGTCGGATACCTTGACCAGCATACTTCCCTGGAAAAAGGTATGACCATCAGGGATGTATTGAAGACCGCCTTTCAATACTTATTCGATATGGAAACGGAGATGAACGAACTTTTTGCAAAGATGGGGGAAGCATCTCCTGAAGAACTTGAAAAGCTGCTTGAAGAAACCGGAACACTCCAAGACGCACTGACGAATAATGACTTTTATGTTATAGATGCAAAAGTGGAAGAGATTGCAAGAGGACTTGGGCTAGATGACATCGGACTTGAACGTGAAGTCCAGGATCTCAGCGGCGGACAAAGAACGAAAGTCCTGCTGGCAAAATTGCTTCTCGAGAAACCTGATATCTTATTGCTTGATGAGCCGACAAACTATTTAGATGAACAGCATATCGTCTGGCTGAAAAGATATCTTCAGGAATACGAAAATGCGTTCATCCTGATTTCACATGACATTCCATTTTTGAACAGTGTCATCAATCTCATTTATCACATGGAAAACCAGGAGCTTAACCGCTATGCCGGCGACTATGATGATTTTAAAAAAGTTTATGAGATGAAACGCCAGCAGCTTGAGTCTGCCTATAAAAAGCAGCAGCAGGAAATCTCCGAGCTGAAAGATTTCGTTGCCAGGAACAAAGCAAGAGTTTCCACAAGGAATATGGCAATGTCCCGTCAAAAGAAATTGGATAAGATGGACATCATAGAACTTGCCGGAGAGAAGCCGAAACCTGAGTTCCACTTCAAACCTGCCCGAACTTCAGGGAAATTGATCTTTGAAACGAAGGACCTTGTCATCGGGTATGACGAGCCATTGTCCAAGCCCCTGAACCTCAGGATGGAGCGCGGGCAGAAAATTGCTTTATACGGAGCAAACGGCATCGGTAAGACGACGTTGCTCCGAAGCATCCTCGGGGAAATCAAACCCGTTTCCGGTGAAGTTGAATTAGGGGAGCATCTGCATATCGGCTATTTTGAGCAGGAAATCAAAAATGCCAACTACAATACTTGTATAGAAGAAGTCTGGACCGAGTTTCCGTCTTTCACTCAATATGAAGTAAGGGCCGCCCTTGCCAAATGCGGGCTGATGACCAAGCATATTGAAAGCAAAGTGGAAGTATTGAGCGGGGGCGAAAAAGCGAAAGTCAGACTGTGTAAGTTGATCAATAAAGAAACGAATCTTTTGGTCTTTGACGAACCGACCAACCACTTGGATGTCGAGGCGAAAGCCGAACTAAAACGAGCCCTTCAGGAATACAAGGGAAGCATCCTTCTTATCTCGCACGAACCTGAATTTTATCAGGATATTGCGACTGATCTGTGGAATTGTGAGTCTTGGACGACGAAAGTATTTTAATATGAGGTAATATCAAAGAGGCAGCCGGTCGTGGCTGCCTCTTTTACTATTTACTTGTCTTTACATTTCTTCATCCGGCAAGTACCCATAAGTACAAAGCTTCTACAAGCAAGGCACAATTCTTAAAAATGTCCCCATGTACTATCAACATAGGTACTTATACCTCCATTATTAAAGCCCATGAAGAACTTTTTACCTAAAACCCCATTCCTGTTACTAAATGTACGCATACATATACACTGAAACAGACTTCGGAATTTAGTAATACATGTGTTGCATTATCAATATTAATATCATGGGAGGGATTAGGTTTGAGAAAAGAAAAACCACCAGAGTTTGACATCAATATACCTAAACACAAATATATTTATTTTAAAAGGGGATTTGATATTTTCATTGCATTCTGTCTTTCCATTATCTTCTTCCCTTTCTTCCTCATCCTGATTGGGCTTATTTATGTTTTTGACGGTAAACCTGTCATCTTCAAGCAGGTTCGTACTGGAAGGGGCGGTGAACCGTTTACGATATATAAGCTGAGATCAATGGAGGGCGCACGTGCTCCTGAAGAGGATTACTATGACTGGGAGGGCGGTGTGCCTGATCAGTTTATTTTCAAAAGCCGAGTTAGTTCCAGGACCACTAAATTAGGCGCCTTTTTAAGAAAGTCCAGTTTAGACGAAATTCCTCAACTTTTCAATGTTCTCAAAGGAGACATGAGTATAATAGGTCCCAGGCCGGAAATTCCCCAGATCACCCAACATTATAATCGAATCCAAAACCAAAGGCTGCTAGTAAAACCCGGTATCACAGGCTACGCGCAAGTACACGGGAGATCGGATATCACTCATGGCCAGAAAATCGCCTACGACCTCTATTATATTCGTAATCTCAGTTTCCTTCTTGATATAAAGATACTTGGAAAAACAATTGTGCAAGTCCTGAATCGCAGTGGTTCTTATTGACAATTAGTGCTTTTTTTCACCTTTTTCAAAAGGAGCGATCACATGAGCCGTTTTTTAGAACTTAAGGATTTATTCAAAATCATTCAACATCACCTTGTTCTTTTGGTATCTGTCCTGTTTTTGGCAACTGCGTCCGGCATCATCATCAGTCTGTCTCTTCCCAAGGAATATGAAGCAAGAGCAGATCTTTTGGTCAGTTACTCTTCTCAGACCAATCAGGGTTCTCTTTCCGTGAGTGAAGTCGAAACGAACTTGAGGTTGATAGAGACCTATAAATATATACTTAAAAGTCCAAGGATTTTAGATATTGTGGCCGAAAGAACAGAAGAAAACGACAATGCCAAGTTCCTGGAGAAAAAGATTTCTGTAAGTTCCAGCAGCGACTCTCAAATCATTTCAATTACCGCCCATGCCTACACCCCCTGGCAGGCTGTTGACATTGTGAATCAAACAGCAGAAACCTTCAAAGAGGAAACATACAATTTGATGCAAATAGATAATATACAAATATTGTCCTATGCCAAGGAGCAGGATTCAACCACACCGGTAAGACCCAACCTTACCTTAAGTACAGGCATTTCGTTCACCATTGGGATTTTCCTGGCTTTCTTAATCGTTTTTATCAAGGAAGCATTTTTCACCAAACTTAATACTCAGGAAAAAGTGGAAAGAATATTACATGCTCCCTACTTGGGATCTCTTCCTAAATTGCCTCCTCAAAACAAGGAGATTTCACCTAACAATCCGTACCGAAAATTTCTTATTTCTTCTTCAGACCCTAAAAGCCCGGCAATGGAGTTATACCGGGAAATACGCACTAATATTCAATTTTTAATTAAAAAAGAACAAAAGAAGGTATTGCTGGTGACGAGTTCCGTCCCCTCCGAGGGAAAATCACTAACGACCGCCAATCTAGCCATCAGTATGGCATTAAATGGTGTTAAAACAGTAGTCATAGATATGGATCTCCGCAAAGGATCAGGTGATCAGATCTTTCTTCTTCCTCCAAGTAAAGGCGTTTCTACTTATCTACATGGGAAGACACGGCTGAATGACATCATCCAACGCACCAAAATCCCGAAATTATTCTTTATTGGCGCGGGTCCCCTCCCGCCAAATCCGACAGAATTGCTTTCTTCTGATCGTCTATCCATTATGATTAACTCCTTGAAGAAAGAAGCGGACCTTATTTTGATTGATACACCCCCGCTTATTGTCAGTGATGCTGCCGCCTTATCCTCCAAGGTCGATGGGTGTCTCTTTTTAATAAATGCCCGGAAAACCAGAATGGAGACTGCTAAGAAAAGCTTGGAAAAGTTAAACAGGATTGGTGCCAATATAATTGGCGTTATCTTAAACAAAACCAAAAAGGAAAAGTCCCAGACATACTACTATTAGGTTAGGGGGAAGCGGCTTGATTGTAGATATCCATAATCATATATTGCCTGAATTGGATGATGGTCCCGCTGATATGCATCAGGCCCTAAACATGGCTAAGGCTGCAGCAGCAAGCGGGATTACCAGCATCATAGCGACTCCCCATCATCAAAGTGAAAAGTATGTATGTTCACCTTCAGAGATCATTGACAAAGTGGATAAGCTTAATACTTTATTAAAAGAAAAGAATGTCAAACTGGACATACTGCCTGGAATGGAAATCCACCTTTATCCTGATATATGTACTGATTTGACAAAGGCTCCCCCTTCCGCCTTGCCCCTTGCTAATAAAAAGTACATTCTTATTGAACTTCCCTACTCTTATTTTCCGAGGTATACGGAGAGTCTCCTATACGAATTACAAATTGCCGGGTACATTCCCATCCTTGCCCATCCTGAGAGGAACTCGGTAATCAGAAAGCAGCCGAACCTCCTGTATCAGTTAATTAAAAGAGGAATCCTTGTGCAGGTTACCGCGGGAAGCATAACCGGATCATTCGGAAGAAAGACCCAGTCACTTGTGGATAAATTGCTGAAACATCATTTTGTCCACTTCATTGCATCAGATGCTCATAACACCACTAGCCGTCCTTTCAAATTGACATCTGCCTATGAATATATCGATAAAACTTATACGGCTTCATACACTGACTATTTTAAAAAAAATGCAGCTTGTATTATTACAGGCAGTGAATTCAGTATAAAAACGCCCGAGAAGATAAAAAGAAAGAATAAGTTTTTTTCGTTCTTTTTAAAATCGGAAGATACCTATGACTAAGTTATCCCTTACAGCTTTGTACATCCCCCTAAGACCATCTTTCTTCTGAAGAATGAACATAAAGAAAACCAGCAAGCATATGCTTGCTGGTTTTCTTTATGTGTACTTGGTGATAAGAAAGACTTCACTTGTCGAGCGAGGAAATCACTTTGGCTTATAGCTGAAATGTTGTACCCCCTGACTGAGAGGAATACGTCCCAGGAGGAGAAAATTGCAGGGTGAATTATGGGGACTCAGTAGTTTCTAAATATTTTACTAAACAATCTTCATATATTTTCTCCATTTGAGGAAGAACATTCTCTACACTGAATGGCTGTACCAGTTGGACACTGAATTCTCCCATCCTCTCTAAAAGATCAGGCTCTTCTATCAACTTGGCAATATAGGAAGAAGTTTGTTCATAATCATTTACAGGTACCAGGTAGCCATTACATCCATGCACTATAAGGTCTGAACACCCTCGTATTTTATTTGCAATGATTGGTTTACCCGCTGACATTGCCTCCATGACTGCCTTTGGCAGGCCTTCACGTTTTGAAGTCAAGCAGAATACATCAGCAGCAGCAAGCAGTTCACCTATATCATTACGAAACCCTGTCATCATTACGCTCTCTTGCAGATTCATCTCTTTTATCCGTTTTTGAAGGGAGTATTCTTCGCTTCCTTCCCCGACAAATAGGCATATGATCTTTGGATAGCGGGGCTTTAACAACTCCAGCGCACGAAGCAGTTGAATTTGATTTTTATTACCATTTAATTCTGCTACACAAAGAATGACAAAAGCAGAGTCAGGAATACCCAGCTCTTCTCTTTTCCTGTTTCTTACCGCAACTTTGTCGACGTTCCTGAATTGAACGGTATCAACTCCGACCCCCGGTATGTATACAGCCTTCTTTTTTACCGGGAAAGAACTCGCTACCTCAGCATCCTCTTTATTAATCGTGATCAACACATCAGTCCACTTGGCGAAAAAACGTTCCACAACATAAAATAACCAATTTGATTTGGGACCCTGCTTATTAAAATGAAAACCATGAGCCGTATAAATCACATTGGGAAGACCCGCTTTCTTTGCAGCATATCTCCCAAGTATGCTTCCTACAGGTGTATGGACATGCACCAGTTTGTAATTTTCTTTTTTAAAAAGCCGGATCAACTGATAAAGAGCACGTGCATTTGCCGGGTGAAAAGGAAACCTTCTGAACTGAATATCGAAACACGTTACTTGTTCATCCAGTAATGTCTGTTTGCCATTGTCGCTCTTGGCAATCGCATGTACTTCAAACCCCTTCTCTCTTAACATCTTAATATATGGCAAATGAAAAGCCTCCAAATGACGAAAAACAGTCGCAACAAATGCAACCTTATGCATTTTCTCTAAACCCTGCTCCACTCTTACCAGAGCGAAGAATCTTTTTTGCCCGAATAAATTCAGGCTGATTTCTCCATTTCCACCTCAAGGCCACTATGATAAATTTTCCGAGCAGATTCTTTCCTCTATAGGTTTTCAGCTCATCTGCTTCCATTCCCCCAAAGCCTTTTTTAAACCGATTTATTCCTTGGAGTTCATTTTTGTCTAATGACAAACCACAAAGGTCATACCATTTACCTCCCTTTTTTTTAAAAGAGAGAATGGACCGCCAATGCAAGTAACGGTTTGCTCTTCCAATCAGATTTCTTTGCTCTGTGTCATCGGTGTTCTTAAAAGAAAAAGAATAAAGCATGATTGCCCGCTCTCCATCAAAGATGTACCCGTGACTACAAAGGAAAGACTCTTCCACATTTGCCCTCGTAATAACAAAAGCATTCTTATTACGATACGCCTTCAACTTATTAGAATTACAGGGCCGAATCTTTTTTTCCGCAGCAAACTTATTGAATGATTTAGTAAATTCTTCTATTTCCTTATCACTTGGTTTGTGTATTTCTGAGTATTTCACTCCCTGCCTTTCCGCTCTTTTTATCTCATAACGTACCTTTTTACTGAAATCGTTAAATAGTTCCTGTTTATCTTTTTCCAGATCGATCAGAAGTGTTCTGAATAATTTTTGAAAAGTAAAACTGCCTTCACTCCTCTTGAGCGGACTTACAGAATCCGGCAATAGACAAGAATGCATATGGAAGGCCGTCCCCGTCACTGATGGCGGGTCTCCGTATGAATAGGTTTCAGTGATATGGAAGATCCTGCTTTTATATTTAACTTCCAACAAATTACCAGCTCCTTTCATAAGTAGCCAAATCAATGCAGATTATTTCTGGTAATATTTGATGGTCCTCCTTAACCCTTCAGTTATATTTACTTTTGGTTTCCAATTCAGCAGTTTGACTCCTTTCGCATTATCAAGCAGGCTATGTTGAATGTCACCAGACCTTTTTTCTTTGAACTGAGGACTAATCTCTTTCCCCATTAAGGTTCTAATCTGTTGAAACAATTGAAGAATTGTTATACTGGTGCCGCTCGAAACATTCATCACGGTATTGTCAGCAGCGGTTAAAGCGGAAATATTAGCTTCTGCCACATCCCCCGCATAGATAAAATCCCTCGTTTGCATCCCATCTCCAAAGATGACAGGGGAACGATCCTTTAACAGGGAACGTATAAATATGGGAATAACTCCGCCTTCTCCCTTATCCCCCTGTCTTTCACCGTACACATTGGAATACCGGAGGGCAGTATACTTCAGTCCATGCAATTTAGATAGAACTTCTAGATATATTTCCGGAACATATTTTGAAGCGCCGTAGCATGAAATCGGCTTAATCTTCTCCTGTTCATTAAGTGCGTCAGCTCCATTCTCTCCATATACTGCTGATGTTGATGAATAAACCACTTTCATAACCTTGTAGTTGACACAAGCATTCAAGACATTCAAGCTTCCAAGGATATTAACATTCGCATCCATTAGGGGATCTATGACGGAACGGGAAACATCTACTTGAGCCGCCATGTGAATCACTGCCTCGGGCCTCTCTTTATCAAAAACATCAGCCAATTTTTGATCAGTAATATCAAGGCGGTACCATTTTGTTTGTTTATCTGGATTTCCCTTCCGATCGGCAGTATCTACAATGACAACCTTGTATCCCCTTTCTACTAACAAGTCAACAACATGGGAACCAATAAACCCATTACCTCCAGTTACCAAGACCTTCAGTGTGCCCACTCCTTTCGATTACACAGGACTCCCTTGTAACCCAATGTATGTCAAAGGGACGATTCACTTTCCAGATATCTATAAAAAAGACCTAATAGCTTTGAAAATTTTCTTCTGAGAAAAATTAACTGTAACATCAAAAAACTCTCATAAAATATAAACGATTGAATATGTTGTCTATTGACATATTGGAGATTTTATAACAACTTTCTTTTCCCTGGCCTGTTCTTAAGAAAAATGAACTTTAAGAAGTATATATGAAGCGTTCTTTGGTATTAACACCTAAAACGGCTACTGTTCAATTCGAATACGCTTCTAAAAGATATCCATGCATTAACCAGATCAGAAAATAATATACTCATTCTATCTGCCTGCACTAAATATATGGAATGATGGGAAGCAGAATGAAAATTAGCCTTTATTAAAGGAGGAGCAGCCGGGTGATAAAAATACTTCGAAGTTTAGCAGGCCTGAAATTACAACAGATTTTTTTTCCTACTGAGAATGCCATGGCCCCTTCAAAAGGGATAGCGCTTACCGGGGTCATACAATCAAAACATGCATTTGGGATATTATCTCCTATCGAAACACTACAAGTTGATCTGACCAAGCCTGAAGAGAAACTTTTTTCAGACATAAAAAAATCCACCCGGCAGCAAATCCGCCAAGCTGAACTAAAATACCGCTTAGTGGCGAAAGTCAATACAACCCCTGACGAGGAAACGATTTTAAATTTCAGAAAGTTTTACAATAAATTTGCCGCCCATAAACATACGTATAAGTGTAATGCTTTTCATTTGAAAACACTGAAACTTTTGGCAGAACAAAATTGTCTTGTGATCACAACAGTGGAAGATAGCGTAGGGGAGACAATATGCTATAGGGTGTACGCGACTGACGGCATAAGAGCAACATCCCTTTACTCGGCTGCTCATTTCCGGCAAGCAGCGGAAAAAGAACGTAAAAGGTTAATAAGTGCCGGACACCGATATCTTAAGTGGAAAGACATGCTTTGGTTTAAACACTCTGGATATAATATCTATGATTCAGGAGGCTTGACTGCTGATCCTAATATTCGAAACTTTAAATTGGAATTTGGCGGAGAAATTGTTAAAGAGTATTCAGGTTATATACCCACCAGTCTTTTGGGAAAAGCAATAATACTTATTAGGAAGTGGAAATTTAAAAAAGAATTGAGGGTGAAAACTTGAATGTGCAGGGGAAGTTTATCATTTCACTGGATTTTGAACTGTATTGGGGAGTGCATGACGTATTTACAATAAAGGAATATCGTGAAAATTTATTAGGAGCACGCGAGGTAATTCCTGAAATGCTTCGACTTTTTAAAGAATTTGATATTAGAGCGACATGGGCCACTGTCGGATTACTATTTTTTCATACAAAAGAAGAATTACTACCTTTCCTTCCTGAGATAAAACCGGCGTATTTTCAGGAATATCTTTCGCCCTACTCAAAGCTAGACGAGGTTGGTCCCGATGAACTAAAAGACCCTTATCACTTTGCAAGTTCTCTTGTCGATTTGATCGCTAAACATCCTGAACAGGAGATTGCGACCCATACTTTTTCTCACTACTATTGTCTTGAAAGCGGTCAAGATGTAAACGCCTTTGAAGCAGATTTACTAAAGGCCGTGGAAGTTGCAAAATCAAAAAACATCTCATTGACTTCCATTGTCTTTCCCCGAAACCAGGTCAATGAGCAATATCTGTCGATCTGCAAACAATATAATATATCCGCTTACCGTGGTAATGAAAAATCCAAGCTCTATTCACCGGTAAGCTACAAAAAAAGCCAATCCCCATTATACAAAATACTTAGATTCATTGATTCCTATGTGAATTTAACCGGCCACCATCTATACTCCCTTTCCGATTTGCCACAAAAACCGATCATCAACTTACCATCAAGCCGTTTTCTAAGGCCTTATAACTCAACATTACAATTCTTTGAGCCTCTTAAGCTGAAACGAATCAAAAATAGTATGACGAAAGCTGCAAAGGAAAACAAAATTTATCATCTGTGGTGGCATCCTCATAATTTTGGGCAACACCCAAAAGAGTCAATGGAAATCCTCAGGAAAATCTGCCTTCACTATGCATACTTGCAAGAGACTTATGGAATGCAAAGCATGACGATGGATAACATATCGCGAGAGCTTTCTCGTGATAAGGTAAAGGGAATTCATCCCAAATAGGAGAGCGGGCTCCTTCTAGGTTTTTGTGATTCATAGGGTACCGCGCGGGACCAGCGCTGGGTGTCATTCATGCGTTTGGCGACAAATGAGGTACCGCGCAGGACGAGCGCTGGGTGTCATTCAGAGGATTTGCGGGAAATGAGGTACCGCGCGGGACCAGCGCTGGGCGCAGGGTATCATTTTAGATTTTGGGCCAAGAGCGAAAAGCTGGCCCCCGCTGTAGAGCACAGGTCTTTATTGGGCTAATTTTTGTGGTCATGTGCCATGAATTTGGTACCCCTGGGCTTTATTGTCGGGACTTTGTGAATTTGACGCCATGTGCTGCACATGCAATGGGGAAACCATTCATGGGGTTCATACAGGAAGAGAAACAGTTGAAGTCGAGTATTAGAAATAAGAGTAAAAGAGGAGGCAGGGATTTTAATCCCCTGCCCCCTGCTTTTCATTTCATTCTACTGTATATGTATAATGAAACTCGGAATGCTTCTGAAACCCGAATCTCTCATACAGTCTTTGAGCATTATGGTTATCCTCTCCTGTTTCCAGTGTGAGGCCTTTTGCATTTGTTTCTTCAGCATACTTCCTGGCAGTATGAAGCAGTTCTTCCCCTACTCCTTTTCTTCTCGCTTTCTCTGTCACAAACAAATCATTCAGCAGCCAGTGCCTTTTCAAAGAGACCGAAGAAAAGATGGGGTACAACTGAGTGAATCCTAAAGGGATAAGTCCTTCTTCCCCTTCCTCAACAGAAAGGAAAATAACGGATTCACTCTTTGTGATCCTTTCCCTCAGGTACTCCTTGCAGCTCTCAAAGTCATCTTTTTGATGATAGAAGATTCTGTATTGATTAAAGAGCTCTGCCGCTAATTCAAGCTGATCCATATTCGCTTTAATGGTTTTCATTCTTTTTCCCCCTTGTGAAGATTTAATAAAACCTATTGTTATCTCTTCATTACTATGCCTTTTTCTTGATTTGGAATCGCTCTTTTCGTAAATATTGTTGCTATTTAATATAAAACTCAGGATAGATGCCTTTGCTCACAGTAAATATGCCGGTAAGCAAGAAAAGATCTTTTTCCTATCCAGATAAAAAACCCCTTGTCTCAAGGGAGAAATTGAATCTTTGGATTTTCCGAGAACCACATTCTATACGAAATGAAATAGACAAGATAGTTCAAATTGCTTTTTCTTTATAGTAACATAAAATATAGGATTTTTTTCCATAACTTATTACAAGGAGAGTTGTATGGCTTCCAAACAGGCAGATCTTATTATTAAAAGCAATGCTATTTTCACAGCGACAGCCCAAGAACCAATAGAAGGCGCCATCGCCATTAAAGATGACCGGATTTTGGCAATTGGGACAGAAGCAGAAATGGAACAATATACAGGCCCTCTTACAGAGGAAATCACCGCATACGACCAGCTGGTTCTCCCCGGATTCCACGACTTTCATGTTCACTTGTGGCTCGGGGCGATGTTTCAGGAATATGCCTCACTGACGTTTTGCGGCAGCGAAGAGGAAGCTGCGGACAGGATTGCTGAGTTTGCGATGGACAACCCTGAACATCCCTGGGTGCTTGGTTTTGGCTGGCACCATGTCAGATGGCCCGGCCAGCAGCTTCCGACCCGGCATTCACTGGACAGCCGGATACCGGACAGGCCCGTTTTTCTTCTGAATGAAGAGGCCCATAGTGCCTGGTTGAACACGAAGGCCCTCGAAGTACTTGGGATAAATGAAAATACACAAGAGCCTCCATTCGGAAAGATTGAAAAAGATGAGGCTGGAAAGCCGACCGGATTTCTTTACGAAACGGCTCTTGGGCTGGCCCTGCGCGCATTTGATCTTCCTGCTGAAAAAAAGAGCAGGCTGATGAATTCATTTTTGAAGAAAGCCGCTGAATATGGGATTACATCAGTAGCCGATATGCTCCCTTTACCTGGCTTTACTCTTGGGGATCTGGAAGAATACCGGAAATATGAGGAGGAAGGGCGGCTGTCGGTACGGATTCACTTCATGACACCGCTTGATGGGCAACTTGAAGACATGTCCTACTATAAAAATTTTCGTTCGGATAAACTTCAGTTTTCCGGCTTGAAACAATTTATTGATGGAGTTCCGCTTACCTATACCGGTTATCTTCTGGAGCCCTATTCCGACCGCCCTTCCACTTCAGGAGGGACGATTTACTCAAAAGAAACTTATTTTGACTGGATTGAAGAAGCAGATAGACTCGGGTACCGCGTAAGGCTGCATGCTTGCGGCGATGCAGCGGTCAGATTGGGACTGGATGCTTTTGAACATGCCCAAACCGTTAATGGAAAAAGAGATTCCAGACATACGATAGAACATATTGAAGTCATCCATCCTGATGATATACCAAGATTCTCTGCACTGGGGGTGCTTCCTTCCATGCAGCCGGAGCATTTAACATCAAGTTCTATGGAATCTCATGAATACATCGACAGACTTGGACCTGAAAGAATCCGATATACTTGGCCAATCGGGGAGCTCGAAGAAAGCGGGGCACAGCTCGTATTTGGCAGTGACTATCCCATCGTCGAGCTGAACCCGATGCTTGGAATCTATCGGGCTGTGACGAGAAAACATGAAGATGGAACTCCTGACGGAGGCTGGAATCCACAGCATAAAATCAGCCTTTCACAGGCAATCATCCACTATACGAAGTCACCTGCATACGCTAATTTCCGGGAAGGTGACCTGGGAACATTAGAAGCTGGAAAGAAAGCGGATATCACCATCCTTGACCGCAACCTATTTAAATGTGATCACGAGGAAATCAAAGAATGCAAAGTTCTGATGACCGTAATGGATGGCAAAATCGTTTTTCAACGTCGGAACGCCCGGTGAATTTTCTGAGTTGCAGATCGGTTCTTCAGTATGAAGTCAGCACATAGGCTTGACGCCTACAGGGTTCAATCCTACTCCTCTTTTACAGTTTAGGGGCAGTAGAAAAGCTCAGCCATATGGCTGAGCTTTTCTTATAAGACTCCTGAAAACAGCCTTGCGAAAGATTCTTTCGAACGCTCCACGATGCCTCGTTTATAATATTCAACAGGTCTTACCCTGACGCTGTCTTTCATATCTTCTTCGTAATGCGCAGACAGATCGCGGATCGAGCTGTTCCCCATGAGGAATACATTGACTTCAAAGTTCAAGTGGAAACTTCTCATATCCATGTTCGCAGTTCCTACAGAAGCAAGGTTTCCGTCCACGATAATGATTTTTTGATGCATGAACCCTTTCTTATAGGAGTAAATTTCCACCCCGCAGCGGATCAGTTCCGCGAAATATGACCTTGTTGCATATTGAGTAAGAAATCCATCATTTGTTTCGGGCACCATGATCCTGACTTCTATTCCTTTGGAAGCAGCAACCCGAAGCGCAGTCCTGATCGATTCCGTGGGCACGAAGTAAGGTGTTGCAATCCAGATGGAAGTCGTAGCCGAGGAGATTAATGAATAATACAGGTCACTCATGATGCCCAGTTGTGTATCCGGTCCGCTCGCGACAACCTGAACAGCCCCGTCCAGTTCCTCCGCCGGTATTTCGGGATGTTCCTGATACTTTTCAAGAATCATATCACCAGAAACGTACTCCCAATCCAGCAGGAAGACCGTATGTAGGGTAAACACCGCTCCACCTTCAAGCATCATATGGGTATCCCGCCAGAAACCGAATCTTTCATTCTCTCCCAGGTATTCTATCCCAACGTTTAGTCCCCCGACAAATCCAGTGACCCCATCAATGACAATGATCTTCCGGTGGTTACGAAAGTTGAACTTCTGATTGAAGAACCCGTATTTCAACGGGAGGAACGGCTGCACTTGCACTCCGGCTTCCTCCATGGCATGGATGTCTTTGGAAGAAAGGTGTATACTGCCGACGGCATCGAAGATAAACAAAACCTCAACGCCCTCTTTCGCCTTGTCAATCAGAATGCTAATGATTTCTTTCCCAAGGCGGTCTGACCGGAAAATATAATACTCCATGTGAATATACTTTTTAGCCTGCTTAAGTTTTTCTTTAATTTCAGAAAAAGTCTCATCACCATTTTTCAAGATCTTCGTTGTTGAAGACGTACTGATTGGCGACCAGGCAACTTTATTGGCAAATCTTGCAAAGCTTCGCTGGTTGTCCTGAAGGAAGGATAAATCCGGAGAGTTTTCCCGTTTGAGGAGCTTTTGCCACTCATCCCGGTCATTCTTCCGCTTGCTTTTAAACAGGTACCCCTTCAGATACAGCTGCCCTGAATATAAATAAAAGAAATAGCCAAACACAGGGAAACAGACCAATACATAAATCCACAGCAAAGAATGCTGGGCCGACCGGTTTTCCAGAATAAGCGAGAAGACGCTGATCAGGATGATAATGATGTATACAGCCGCTGCCCCCGCTTTAATATATGTATGAAATCCACTGGAGAGGAAGATATATACACATGCAATCAAGATAATGACGAATAAAAATTCAAGCCTTCTTTTTTTCATTTGACCAATCCCTTAAATTAAATAATGCTTCCCTTGGAAATTTTGACTCTGTCTTTTAGTGTTTCACTTTCTTCAATAAGTACTATAAAAGCTTAATTGTGTATTCCCCAATTCCTTCAATGGCTAACCCATCATTCCAGGTTTAACATCCGATAGAGTTGGAAAAAGACTACTACCATAAACGAAAGGGTGATTTTCGAATGAGTAAGGATAACGGAATGAAAGACAAATTAAAAGGTGAAGCAAAAAAAGCTGAAGGAGAAGTAAAAGAGAAAACAGGCAGAGCTACCGATAATCCTGAAATGCAGCGTGAAGGTAAAGCGGATAAAGGCGAAGGCAAGGTTCACGAAACAATCGGAAAAGCGAAGGATGATCACCGCTGATCCGTTTCTCCAGGCAGCTGCACTTTAAAGGGCACCCTGTGTAAGTCAGTTCAGGGCGCTCTTCTGTACATAGAATAGAACGATAATCAAAGCCCGGATTGATCATCATCAGTCCGGGCCTCCTGCTTAATCTTCTATGATTTTTCCGCCATGCAAGCGCTTCTTTTCAACCTCAAATTTCAATTCTCCGGCCATCTTTTCAAGAAAGCTTTCCTCTCTCTTGGTAACAATTGAAATGACCGTTCCAGATGCTCCCATCCGGCCGGTTCTTCCCGAACGGTGGATGTACTGTTTGGCATCAGTCGGGAACTCAAAATGAATGACATGTGTAACACCGCTGATATCCAGGCCTCTTGCCGCAACATCTGTTGTTAGCAGCATCGGTACTTTACCAGCCCTGAACTTATCGAGAGAATGTTTTCTCTCCATTTTTTTAGATTCTCCGGCCAGTACTTCCAGAGATGTTTTTTGGTATTTCAGTTTTTCTTCCGCTTCTGATAGTTTTTCCAGACTATTAAAAAAGACCAATGCTTTAATGCCTTCCACGTTGGAAAGCTTTCGAAGCACTTCCATTTTATCACGCTGTTCAGACAATATATATCCATGCTCCACCTCAGCAGAGGAAACGACTCCTTGATTGACCCGGATTACCTCGTAATTCTCCATCAGCTCGGACGCAACTTGATTGGTGCTGTCTGAAAGCGTGGCTGAAAAAAACAGAAGCTGCCTGTCCGCCATCGTTGACTTAATGATCTGCCGGACATTGTTAAGATGCTCATTGCCGATCATGAGGTCAAACTCATCCACTACGATTGTTTTCACTTCATGCATTTTCAATTTCTTCATCTTGATTAATTCCATAATCCGACCCGTGGTACCAATTACGATCTTGGGCTTCTTTTTTAGCTTTTCGATTTGATTTTTCACATTGGCACCGCCGATCAGGGCTATGCTGTTGATGCCGGTACCTTTCGCCCATTTTTGCACTTCCTGATGTATCTGCATGACGAGCTCATGGGAAGGCGCCAGTATCAATGCCTGGGCCTGCATTCTCTTTTCATCGATAGTATTTAAAATAGGCAGTAGGTAGGCCAGTGTTTTTCCTGTTCCGGTAGGAGATTCACATACGAGATTCTTTCCTTCCAAGATTTCAGGTATTGCTCTTTGCTGAACCTCTGTCAGCTCCGTAAATTCAGCGGTTTTCCATGCGTCCTGTAAAAAAGGCTTTAGATGTGTTAAAGATTCCATTTGTTAATTCCTCTCTCTATAAAGATGCTGTAGTTCATTTTACACGAAGTCGGCCATAAAAGCTGTTTTTAAAAGTGTTATACTTTAAGATGACAGGTCATCACGCCAGCGGCAAGGAAATAGTGACAGTTGTCCCCTTCCCCTTTTCACTCTGATACGTAATCGCACCCTGGTGGCGCTCGATGATTTTCTTGCAGACCGCGAGTCCGAGTCCCGTCCCTTTTTCTTTTGTTGAATAGAAGGGTTCTCCTAAATGGTCTATCCGTTCTTGTTCCATTCCGACGCCATTATCATGTACCTTGATAATGGCACGATCATCACTTTTGTAGGTTTCTACTTTTACCAGTCCGGATCCCTCGATGGCCTCAACCCCATTTTTGATAAGGTTGATCAGTACTTGTTTCAGTTGACTCTGGTCTGCCTTGACGTATAAGGGCTCTTTTTCAGCATGGAAAAAATCTATTTTAACATTATCCAAGTTCGCTTGTGCTTCCATGAGGACAAGCACCTGTTTGATAATATCATTGACCTCTTCTTGACCAAATACAATATCCTGCTGCTTGCCAAGAATCAGCATTTCGCCTGATATCAGGTTGATCCGATCAATCTCAGACAACATGATGGAAAGATGCTTATCCTCCACCTTCTTGGTCACCTGCATTAACTGGACGAACCCTTTTAATGAAGTAAGAGGATTTCGGACCTCATGAGCCACAGCTGCAGCTAATTGGCCAATGACGGATAATTTCTCCGAAGCGAGCATCATTTCTTCATTTTCACGGTAATGAGTGATATCTCTCGCAATCCCGAAAACACCGATAATTTTTTCATCTACAATGATTGGCAGCAGAGAACAGCGAAGGAGCCTTTCCTTCTTGAACTTGGTGATGACTTTCATTTCAAACTTTTCCGGATTTCCATGGAGGGCTTTTATAAACAGCCGTTCAACATTCTGCCGATCCACTGGATGAACAAGAAAATGGAGGGCTCTGCCTTTAAGTTCACTGCCAGTAAACCCGATAATCTTTTCTCCTTCAGGATTCAATGCTGCTAAGTATCCTTGGCGCGTGACTTCAAAAACGGCATCCGGATTATGGTTGAATAATGATTGATAATGCTGGTTGCTTTGTTGAAGCTGGATCTCTTTTTTCCTTAGAGTCTCAGTTGATTCCACCAATCTGGCTGCTCGTTGATAGACAAGTAAATATATAAGGATTCCCGTAATCAATATAAAAAACCAGCCTTTGTAACGCTGAAAGAAAACAAAGGCTTCCATATCATTATGGGCCATAATCAGCGAAAGCCTGTCAGAAAAAATGACCCACAATGCACCGATTATCACATAAACGACCGCTATTTTTCCTGCTATTTTCTTCGATTCATTCATGGATAATATCCCCTGTTAATTCCGTCGATTTATATACCTATAATACCTCAATTCAGGGAATTTATGTTACCTGCTTTTTTACCTACGTTTCAATCAAAACACCTCGGGATAATTAATAATTAAGCGAGGTGAAAACGATGTGGCAAAAATACAGATGCAAGGATTTCAGCAAAACAGGAAACGTAACACTTCCTAATCAATGGAGACAGAGGTTTGGGCTTTTACCTGGAAGACAGGCAGAAATTTGTTATGACGAGGAAACCATCGTCATAAAGAAACCTGAACAAAACAGCACAAACAATAAGCGGTACATTTCCGAAAAAGGTGCCATTCATATCCCAAAAGAAATCCGTGACCTTAGCGGCATTCAACCACATCAGGAATTTTGCCTGTTTGTTAATGAACAGGATAAGTGTTTTATCTTAAAAGTCATTTAAAGTTGCTTTCCATCATAACTGTTCAAATGAAACGCTGTTTTCGTATATATTGTTGCTCTCGGAAAAATCCAAAGACCCGGATTTTTCCCTTGGAGACAAGGGCTTTCTTCTCTGAAGAAGGTAAATTAGCTCTTTTCTTCCTTGTTTATCAGGCTATTTATGGTTAATTAAGTAGATATTTTTTAAAGTTTGTATTAAATAGCAACAAAGTTTACGAAAAGAGCCAAATGAAAATATCCCTGCAAGCTTCAAAGATAACAAAAAAGCGAAGCAACTTACATCACTTCGCTTAAATCAAATGCAATTATTAACTATTTGTAATCCTTATGACTTTCACTCCATGTGCTTCCAGTTCATCTGCCTGTGCAGCCGTCGTTTCTTCGTCTGTTAGAATGATATCCAACTTCTTTATTGGATACATGCTTGCGAATAAGTCCACACCGATTTTCGTATGTTCGGCCAGTGTTATGATCCTTCGGGAATTTTCATAGACCTTTTCATGGAAAAGGGCCACCTCAGGAGTCGCAGTGCTCAGGCCTCTTACTGTCAGACCGCCACCGGTTGCAAAACATAGGTCATAGTGGAACCGTTCAGCAAATTGAGCAGCAAGCGGATCCGTAATATTTCCCGAGGTTTTCATTTTTCCGCCGATTAAATACGTATGAATGTTTTCAAACTTTCTTAACTGATAGGCGATTTCCACAGAGTTTGTCACGACTGTAAAAGAAAAATCTCTCGGCAGAAAAGGAATCATGGCATAGTGGATGGATGCTCCCCCAATAAAAACCGTTTGGTCAGGGTTGATGTAAGCAGCCGCTTTCTCAGCGATTTGTTTCTGGCAAGGAGTGCTTTCACCGAATCTTTCTTCATTGTTCCGGGGCATCGACCTGACCGACGGCAAGGGGATCGCCCCTCCATGAGTCCTTTTCAACAATTGATCATCTTCCATAATCGATAAATCCCTGCGTATGGAATCAATAGAAACTTCAAACTGATCGGCAAGCTCTTTTACAAGAACCCTGCCTTCTCTTTCAAGAATTTCAAGGATCGTTTTCCTTCTTTCTTCTGAGAACATTATTTCCCCACCTTCCATCACTTTACTAATTCCTATTATTGCTTTGTTTTGCTTGTTTTGTCAAACGTATATTCACGTTTATTCATTTTAATTCTGATGTTAGTCGATCACTGTCTGAATGGAAGCTGTTCTAAAGGTCTTATGTTTTTTAGTTGAATTGCTTGAGTTTTTAATAATTCTCTTCGTATGTATTGTAGCTATTTGGATGAAGTAGTTGATTTCCGCTCCAATCAACCTTTGGGAAAGAAATCCAGGAGTTAGTGTAGAAGGAACATCCTCATAGAAACAGCCTTGTATTATACAGATTGAGGTTTTGTAAAGGACTTTAATTCACGCAAGTTGATTTTAAAGTCCTTTAAGAGCCTCCTAAAGGTCTTTAATTTACGCGTCGCTAACCTATTGTCCTTTAGCAACCTCCTCTACAAAATCACCTGCTTTTTCAAAGGCTCTTTTCTAAAACTTTGTTGCTATTTACTATTAAGTTCAAGAGATATGGCCAGAAATCACAGAAAATATCTTAGTCAGCAAGAAAGAAAAGAGCTATTCACCTTATTCAGAGAGAAAAGCCCTTGTACCCAAGGGAAAAATCCGGCCCTTTGGATTTTTCCGATAGCAACAATCTATACGAATACAGCTTTTTCAAATCAACAAAAAAACCAGTAATGGATACTGGCTTTTTCATCATCATATTTCAATCCTGTAAGAACTGCCGACACGCCTGACCGCAGGGGAGTCATTCAATTTGACAAGGATGTCCTCAAAGCTTTTTTGGGAGGCTTTATGGGTTACAAGGACAATTTCCGAAATGCTTCCCCTCTTAGGATTCTGCCAGATTTTCTCGACGCTGATTCCCTCTGTTGAAAACAGGGAGGTCACACCTGCAAGCGCACCTACTTCATCTTCGACCCAAAGTCTTAGGAAATACTTCTTGAATACCTCTTCAGCGTTTTTCAATTTTTTAGAAAACTGGGGTATCACTGCGCTGTGTCCGTTTACGCCCAACCTCATATTTCTCATGACACCGACAAGATCGGATACGACCGCTGTGGCTGTAGGCAGGCTCCCGGCTCCTGGACCGTAAAACATGGTTTCGCCGACCGCTTCCCCGTACACATATACAGCATTATTTTCATTTTTGACAGCGGCAAGCGGATGTGAAGCAGCAACCAAGGCAGGCTGAACTGTTACATCGATTTTATCATCGTCTCTTTCGGCTACCCCTATCAGCTTCATTGTATATCCAAGCTGTTTTCCATACTCAATATCCTCTTGAGTAACATTGGAAATTCCTTTGAATCCGACATCCCCAAGACCAACATTCATAGAAAAGCCCAGGGTAGACAGGATAGCCATTTTCCGTGCTGCATCCGTACCTTCTACATCCGCTGCCGGATCTGCTTCTGCATATCCAAGTTCCTGTGCCTCTTTCAATGCTTCCTCATAGGATTTTCCTTCGTCACTCATTTTTGTCAAGATATAGTTGGTGGTCCCGTTGACAATCCCGATGATTTTTTGGATCCGGTCTGAAGCGAAGCCATCGGCTACACTGCGCAGGATCGGAATTCCGCCTGCGACGCTCGCTTCATAAAATAAATCACATCCGTTCCTGGAGGCCGCTTCTAGTAGTTCCGGTCCATGCATGGCCATTAAATCTTTGTTCGCTGTAACGACATGCTTCTTGTTCTCAAGGGCTTTTAACAGCAGCTTCCGTGTCTCTTCTATTCCTCCCATAACCTCCACGAGAACGTCAATTTCTCTATCCTCAATGATTTCTCCAGGGTCTGTCGTCAACAGGACCTGTTCGACTTCGACACCTCTCTCCTTTTCAAGGTCCTGCACCAGGATTTTCTTTATCTTAACAGCGCATCCTACTCCATGGACCAATTTATCCTGATGATTATGAATCACCTTCACGACTCCCGATCCTACAGTCCCCAATCCTAATAATCCTATTGATATCTTCTCCAATCTTTGACCTCCTGTCCCTTATGTTCCTCTGGGTATTTTAGAAATGTATTCAGCAAGTTTTCAGGTATTCCTGCAAGAACCTTAGAATATTTTTCTTAACATGCATGTTGCACAAAGATTGATTGATTGTAAGATAGATATGTAATGTGAGATAATTTCATATTTTTACACAACACTAGGGACAGTCCGATTCAATCTCCTAAGGACCTCGACGGAAAAACGGTCGGGTATCCAGGGATTCCGCTGAATGAAGCCCTGCTGGATACAATGGTGAAAGCGGATGACGGCGACCCTGAGAAGGTGAAAACCATTGATGTCGGCTTTGAACTTGGTTCCTCTATCGTCAATGGAAAAGCAAATGCGGCCATCGGTGCGTACATCAATCTCGAAGTACCCATTCTTAAACATGAAGGCTACAACACACGCTATTTCATCCCGGTCGATTACGGCGTTCCAAGTTTCTATGAGCTCGTATTCGTCACCAACGATGCTACGTGGAATGACAAAGAAGAAAACATCCGTGCGTTCTGGCGTGCCGCTTCAAAAGGATATGACTTTATAAAGGAAAATCATGATGAAGCATTAAAGGTCCTGCTGTCAAACCAGGATGAAGCCAACTTCCCTCTCGTCGAAAAAGAAAGCCTTGGCATCCTTCTGCCAAAAATGGAATCTGAAGGAGAAGCGTTCGGGAGCCAGAGTGCCCCCTCTTGGCAGGAAACCATTGTCTGGCTGGAAGTGTCTGGTTTAATAGATGAAAAACCTATCACAGAAGATATTTTTATTAATATAGTAGAATAATAGAAAAGGCTGCGAATTGATCTCGCAGCCTGCTTTATTATCTGAAATCAAAATCCCCTGATGAGGTTTTTATCCTGATACTATATTTCCCCTCGCCCTTTTCCCCGGATATACGGTGATCGGCTTTCTCCTGATAATCTACACCTTTCACATCCATGTGGGCTTCACCTGAATTTCCTGAAAAATTGATCTTGAACGATTCCGGGCTATGATCAAAGTAGAGCATAACATCTCCACTGGATGCTTCAGCATCAATATTTCCTGTCAGTTCAGGTGCATGAAGATCGATCCCTCCGGAACTGGACTCAGCAGTGATATTTCCAACCCACTTCTTCACGATAATTCTGCCGGAGGAAGCTTTCGCATGAATGTCCTCAGCTTCCAGGTTTTGAAGCAGCACGGACCCGCTGCTTGTCTTAGTATGTATCTCTTTAGCTTCTATTCCGTTGAGTTGGATGCCGCCGCTGGTCGCTTTGCTTTTGAATTTGGATTGAGCTTTAATCCCGCTTGCTTCCACCTCGCCAGAACTTGCTTTGAAACTTATTTCCTTCGCTTCAAGATCCTTGGCCGAGATACTTCCGGAAGAAGTTTCAACCGTAAGCTTCTTATATATTTTCTCCGGAATCTCAACGGCCAGGCTAAGATCAGTCACATTAAACCCAATATTGAACCCGCTTCCTTGTTCGACCTTAACTCTGATACTCAGGCTTTCACCTTGTTGAATGACCGTCATTTCCACACCGTCTTTTAACTTGCTGCTGACTTCGCCTTGGAGCACTGCAGTGATTTCGTCAGACTTCCCGGGAAAAATCTCAACCTCTGCTGAAGAGCTGGAAATACCTATATTTTCAACCTCTGCACCTGCCATCGTTTTACGTTCATAAATGTCTTCCTTCTTCTTAAAACCAAGCATCGTTTCACTCCTTAATACTTCACTACTTCTAATATTCCATATATAATGCTTCATTCCTTTTTTTAACAAAGGCTCTTTTCTAAAACTTTGTTGCTATTTAATAGGATGTTCAAGAGATATAGCCATAATTTACAGAACCCTTTCAGTTAGATAAGCATTGTACCCGAGGGTTTGATTTTTCCGATAACAACAATCTATACGAATACAGTCTTTACAAAAGAAAAAGGGACCGACTATATAGTCATGTCCCTCATAAAAAATTATTCCATCCAAGTGTACATGTAATTCCTGTCCTCAACTTCATGCGCCTTCTTCACCACTTTTAAGGGGCGGAAAGTATCGATCATGACCGCGAGTTCCAAGGTCTCTTTTTTCCCGATACTGTTTTCTGTCGTGCCTGGGTGCGGTCCATGAGGGATTCCACTTGGGTGAAGGGTGATGGACCCTTCGCTGATCCCTTTACGGCTCATGAAATTTCCTTCTACATAGTAGAGAAGTTCATCACTGTTCACGTTGCTGTGATAGTAAGGCGCAGGGATGGATTCCGGATGATAATCATATAGGCGCGGGACAAAGGAACACACCACGAAATTGTGCCCTTCAAACGTCTGGTGTACCGGCGGCGGCTGATGGATGCGTCCGGTAATCGGCTCAAAGTCTTCGATATTAAAGACCCATGGATAGAGATAGCCATCCCACCCGACAACATCAAGTGGATGATGATTCAATACATGGGAATTCAACAGACCTCTTGATTTCGTAACGACTTCAAATTCGCCTTTTTCGCTATGCGTTTCCAGTTTTTCCGGTCCTCGCATATCCCTCTCACAAAATGGACTGTGCTCCAGCAGCTGCCCATATTCATTTCGATATCTTCTAGGCGTCGTTATTTGGCTGAAAGATTCAATAAATAGAATCTTCGTGTCTTCTTCAGGAATGACCCTGTAGATGGTGCCAATCGGGATGACGACATAATCACCGGGACGGTAATTCAATGTGCCGAACATCGTTTCCACCGTACCTTTTCCCCGGTGGATATAAAGCATTTCATCTCCATCACCATTTCGGTAGTAATTGTCCATTTTTTCCGTAACCAGGATGGTGCCGATCAGCAGGTCATCATTTCCAAGCAAATATTCCCTGGCTTTTAAGGCATCTCCCGATTTGGATACTTTATCTGTCAGGAGATGCCGGTGCTTCAGCTCCTGATTCTCTTCATATTCAGGAAGATAGGAGCCAAGTAGTTCAGCTTTCGCTACCTCTGTCGGCATATGATGATGATATAAAATGGATTGCGTTCCCGAAAAGCCTTTCGTGCCCATTACCTGTTCACGAAAAAGACTTCCATCCTCTTTTTTGAACATTGTATGGCGTTTATGCGGGATCTTTCCTAAAGTACGGTAATACATTAAAATCCTCCTTCCTTAACTTCATTCGTCAATTTCCCCAGACCGGTAATCTCAAGTTCAACAGTGTCCCCGGGCTCCAGCCATCTGTGGACGTCTGTCCCAAGCTCCAGGATGCAGCCCGATCCGACCGTCCCGGAACCGATGACTTCGCCTGGATACAAGGTAACATCGGCGGATGCTCTCTCAATCATCTCGGCGAATGTATAGTGAATGCTTTTGAAATTACCTGATGATAACTCTCGGCCATTCACTTTTGCGGTCATCCTTAAATCATAGCGGTCTCCTTCACGGTAAGGTTCCAGCTCATCCTTCGTGACGATGTAAGGCCCGATGGATGTTGCGAAATCCTTACCTTTGGCAGGTCCCAACCCGACTTTCATTTCTTCCCGCTGGAAATCCCTGGCGCTCCAATCATTCATGATGAAATACCCGAAAATATGTTCATCTGCGTTTTCTTTGGAGATATTACGGCCTTCCTTTCCAATGACACAGGCAATTTCCAATTCATAGTCCAGCCACCTGCAATTCTTTGGACGGTGGATAGTGTCTCCCTCACCTTTAACAGCAAGGTGATTTGTAAAATAAAAGACCGGCATTTCATACCACTCGGGAACGACGTCGAGTCCCCGATTTCTTCTGGCGGTTTTCACGTGTTCCTCGAATGCATAAAAGTCCCTTATGCTGACAGGTCTGGGAATCGGAGCTTTGAGCGATATATCCTCTAAGGCATATACTCCTTTTCCTTCAGCCCCCAGCCCCTGTAATACCTTCATATTCTGTTCACTGTTTTCTAAAAAAGAAAGGATATTGTCCGGCAGGGTCCCTATGCTTGCTTCATGAACATCCAGGACTGACTTGTCATCCAGGAGACACCCCAGCCTTACCTTACCTTCACGGTTTTGATAGCTAACGAGTTTCATACTGTCACCTTTTTCTGATCATCTCAAATGTTTCTGCCATCGGCTTTGTGTACATCTGGCCGGCCATTCTTCCAACTGGTTTTAATTTTTGCGTATCGATTTTGCCCTGATTGTAAAGTTCATCATCCACCCGGACATATTCCACCTTTCCAATGACAAGGCTTCCCGCACCGGCCTCTTCCCCAAAATGAAGCACCTGATGCAGCGTGCATTCCAGCTGTACTTTGCTTTCCTTGACAGCCGGCGGAGTCACCATTACCGAGCTCATCTTGGTCAAGCCGGTTTCCTCGAATTCGTCTACACCAGCTTCAAACTCGATTGCGGTATTGTTCATCTGCTCCGCAAATTCTTCGCTGACGACATTGATGACAAATTCTTTTGTGCTTTCAATATTGTTGAGCGTATCTTTCTTGCTTCCGTCCGTTCCCCTTCTCATCGGTGAAAAACAGACAAGCATAGGATCCGCACTGATGGCTGTAAAAAAACTGAATGGAGCAAGGTTGGCTCTTCCGTTCTCATCAACAGTGGAGACAAATGCAATCGGACGTGGAACGATCGATCCAACCAGCAGTTTATATGCGTCCTTCCATTCAAGCGTTTCCGGTTTCATTTCCATGGGATCTCTCCTCCTCTTCTGCTATGACCTGTTTTAATCCTTCGAGGAATGTACGGTTATCTTTTTCCGTTCCAACGGTCACCCTCACTGTAGTCGGGTATCCGAGCAAAGTGCCGGCACGGACGATGATCCCATGTTTCAGCAGGCCCGCTGCCACGATGTCCCCCCGGATGCGGCAATCCACCATGATAAAGTTGGATTGTGACGGAAAATAGGATAATCCCATTTTTTTAAATTCGGTTTGCAGGTAGTTCCTGCCTTCTTGATTCTTTATGGCACACTGCTCTACGAATGGTTGGTCTTCCAATGCAGCAATCGCCGCTCCCTGAGCAAGCCGGCTTACGTTAAATACATCTTTCACCTTGGTCAACTGCGTTGCAATCTCCTCATTCATGACACCGAACCCGATTCGCAGTCCAGCCAGACCGTAGATTTTGGAAAAGGTCCTAAGCACGATTAAGTTTTCAAATTGCTGCAGGAGCGGAATGCAGTGTAAATAATCCTCTGTTGTCACATATTCCACATAGGCTTCATCCACGATAATCAGAACGTTTGAAGGGACGTTTTCCAAGAAGTTTAAAAGTTCTTCTTTCCCGTTTATTGTCCCGGTAGGATTGTTGGGATTGCAGACGAAAACCATTCGGGTCTTGTCTGTGATTGCTGAAAGCATTGCTTTTAAATCATGTACCCCTTCAACGAGAGGGACAATGACCGGTGTTCCTCCTTCAAGGAATACATTCGTTCTATACCTTGGAAATGTGACATCCGCCATGACGGCTTCATCACCTTCATTGATATAGGCTCTGGTCAGCAGCCGGATAACTTCATCAGACCCGTTTCCGAACACCAGCTGTTCCTGGTTGACATCCAAAAACTCACTAGTCTTCTTTTTCAGTGCTTGTGCCATTCCGTCCGGATAAAGGTAGATATCCGATCCCCCGGTGCTGAGATAGGCTTTTACTTTCGGGGAGCAACCATATATATTCTCATTTTCCGATAGCTTGCGGATTTCCGAGAGTCCGAGTTCTGCTTTTATATCCTCTATGCTCTTCCCCAAGACATAGGGTGCGATCTCTTCTACTCTTTTTCTTGTTTTGAATTTCACGGTCACTCTTGACCCCCGCTTTCTTCTTGAAACTTTGACACCCTGCATCTATCAAAATTAAGGCAGGATTGTCTTTATAATTCTTGTACGTTATGTTACAGAAAGGCTGTTTCATATCTCAGTATAGGCCTTTTGTGTGGAGATAGTTGACCCGTGCCAACATCCTTTTTTGAGGAATGCCAATTTCTTTTTTATGCTTAATCAACGTACTCTATGCATCTCTGTGACGGTGTCGATTCTGGGCCAAGATCTATTCCGCAACCCCATTGAGCCTCTTTGACGGTGTCGATTTGGCGCCAAGACCTATTCCGCAACCCCATAGACTCTCTTTGACGGTGTCGATTTGGTGCCACGATCTATTCCGCAACCCCATAGACTCTCTTTGACGGTGTCGATTCGGTGCCAAGACCTATTCCACAACCCCATAGACTCTCTTTGACGGTGTCGATTTGGTGCCACGATCTATTCCACAACCCCATAGACTCTCTTTGACGGTGTCGATTCTGGGCCAAGATCTATTCCACACCCCCATAGACTCTCTTTGAAGGTATCGATTCTGGGCCAAGACCTATTCCACAACCTCATAGACTCTCTTTGAAGGTGTCGATTCTGGACCATGACCTATTCCACAACCTCATAGACTCTCTTTGACGGTGTCGATTCTGGGCCAAGACCTATTCCACAACCTCATAGACTCTCTTTGACGGTGTCGATTCTGGGCCAAGACCTATTCCACAACCTCATAGACTCTCTTTGACGGTGTCGATTCTGGGCCAAGACCTATTCCACAACCTCATTGAGCCTCTTTGACGGTGTCGATTTGGCGCCAAGACCTATTCCGCAACCCCATTGAGCCCTTTTGACACTATCGATTCCTCGTCATGTTCTATTCCGCAACCTCATAGACTCTCTTTGACGGTGTCGATTTGGTGCCACGATCTATTCCGCAACCCCATTGAGCCTCTTTGACACCATCGACTTCCCGTCAAGACCTATTCCACAACCCCATCGACTCTCTTTGACTGCATCAGTTCATCTCAAGACTTAATCAATAGTGTCTAGAGGACCGAAAACAATACTCTCCAGAAAAGTACATCTACTTCTCGTATCTTCCGGGTTACAGAAAAGGGAGCCCCTCCAAGGTGCCAATCATCTTGTATGATAGATTGAACATGACTCCTTCCTTGGATGGGACATCCCTTCATTGGCAAACGTACAAAGGCTCTTTAATGCTTAATTTTATAAGTTACCGCGGCGTTCTTGCTCGCGTTCGATGGATTCGAACAACGCTTTAAAGTTTCCTTCACCGAAGCCTCTGGCCCCTTTTCGCTGAATCACTTCAATGAACAATGTCGGTCTGTCGACGATTGGCTTAGTAAAGATCTGTAGAAGGTAACCTTCGTCGTCCCTGTCTACCAGAATCTTTAGTTCTTTTATTTTTGAAATCTCTTCATCTATCTCTCCTACACGTTCTGACAGCATGTCATAGTAAGTATCAGGAGTATCAAGGAACTCTACTCCGTTCTCTTTCAAGATAGAGATCGTCTCAACGATATCCTCCGTCAATATGGCGATATGCTGAACACCTGGGCCGTTATAGAACTCTAGGTATTCCTGGATCTGCGACTTTCTTTTTCCGTCAGCCGGTTCGTTGATCGGGAATTTAATCCGTCCGCCGTTATGCATAACCTTAGACATCAGAGCCGAGTATTCTGTGTTGATATCATCATTTGTAAAATGTCTCATTTCCTTGAAGCCCATCACTTTTTCATAATAAGACACCCATTCTTCCATTCTTTCCACGTTCCCTACCACATGGTCGACCGCAATAATCCCTGCATCCTTGAATGGGATCTTCATTTCCATTGCTTCAAAACCTGGCATGAATACACCTTTGTAGTCTTTACGCTCAACAAGTGTATGGATGGTATCACCGTATGTACCGATAATCGCCTTCTTGATGGTTCCGTTGTCATCAGACAAAGTCATTGGAGGAGTGATTTCAATGGCACCTCGTGATACAGCTTCACTGTAAGCCTTTTCAACATCATCCACAACAAGAGCGATATCTTTGATGCCGTCGCCGTGTTTTTTGACAAAAGTTGCTACGCGGCTGCTTTCCGTAAGTGATCCTGTTATCAGCATGCGCACTTTATTTTGCTGCAACACATACGATACGGTTTCACGGTTCCCCGTTTCCAATCCGGAATAGGCAACAATCTTGAATCCAAACGCTGTACAGAAATAATGGGCTGCCTGTTTCGCATTGCCCGTATAATATTCCAAATAGTCTACGTCTCTTACTGGGAAGAAATCTTCTACCTGCTGGTTGTTGTTTGCTTCAGCCATTTTACCTTGCATCTTAACTACCTCCACTTTTTTTTATTTATTATTCTAAATATTATAATAGTTTCAGGTTTAGCTTTTCTCAAGAGCGGGAGTTAAAGCGGAAACGCATCACCGCGGTAAAGGAATTATACTTTGGAAAACTCTTTTTGTTTGACTGGAGGGAGATGAACAGCCCTTCCTTTTAAAGCCTCCATTGCTTCCTGCAAGCTTTCACTGGTATGGGGATGAGGGTAAAACGGATAGGAAAAATCTTCGTCCCTTCCCGCCATTTCCATTCCCACTGCCGACCCCGAAATCATTTCAACTGCACTGTTGCCAATCATATGAATGCCCAAAATCAAATCGTTAGTACTATCAGCAACCACTTTAATCAAGCCTTCTTTTTCACCGATTAATTGAGCAAAGCCGTTACTGCCCATGGGATAAGTACTCACAGACACTTCATGATTTTCAGCAGCTTCCTTCTCGGTCAATCCAATTGAAGCAATAGGAGGGATGGTCTGCGCGATAACAGGCAGCAGCACATCATCATGTTCCGCCGGCAAGCCAGCAGCATTTTCGGCAGCAACCTTTCCTTGTTTGATGGCTTTAACAGCAAGAGGCAATCCCGTTGTAACGTCTCCAATCGCATATATGCCTTGTATGGAAGTCAGGCAGGAATGATCAGTTTCTATGAAACCATCACTTGTCAGATTCATTTTTAACCGGTCAACGCCCAAGTCAGCAACATTTCCTTTTAGCTTGGATGCCGCCAGGAAATACGAAGTATCTATCGTCACCGAATCACTGTCATGCTTAGAAAAAGTAACCGAAACTCCATCTTGTGTTTCCTTAACTTCTTCCGGAGAAAAACCTGTCATCAATTTCACCTTCATTTTCTTCAGGACCCTGGTCAGCTCTTTATTGATAGAATCGTCAAATGGAAGCTCCCCATCTAATACAAGGGTGACTTTTGTCCCTAACGCAGCAAAGCTGGATGCCGCTTCAAGTTCAATATAGCCGCTTCCATAGACTACTAATTCTTCAGGAAGCTCGCTCTGCTCATAGATTGAGATCTCATTTAAGACTCTGCTGCTGTAACCGGAAATAAAGGAAGGAAGCTCTCTTTTGGCACCGGTGGCTATTATGGCGGATTGAAATGAATACACCGTAAATTGATGTCCGTTTTCCACTCCGATTTTATTTTCCGATAAAAATGAAGCCGATCCTTTCACCACTTCCACCTTATTGGCCTTGCAAAGCGAGTCCACTCCCTTTTTCAATTGGCCTATTAAACTTCTTTTATAATCCTGAAGTTTGGATAGATTTACTGACACTGAACCTGAATCAAGTCCCATGTTCTGATAGTGAGCCATTTCTTTATGTTTTCTGGCAACCTGCGTAAAGACCTTAGAAGGGATGCAGCCATTATTCAGGCAGACACCGCCAAGGTCTTCTTTTTCGATCAGCAGCACTGACAACCCCAGCTGAGCTGCTCTGATGGCAGCGTGATAACCGCCTGGACCACCGCCGATAATGACCAGCTCTCGTTCTTCTGCCAATTCACCGACTACCATTTACATCAACTCCACTAACATGAGATTTGGATTTTCAATCAGCTCGGCAAACCGGTTCGTGAATGCGACTGCTGTTGCTCCATCTGCTGCACGGTGATCGAATGACATCGAAATATTCATCATGGAACGTATGACGATTTCATCATTCTCATCAACCATAGGTCTTTTCTTCGTCTTATGGAAGGATACCAAAGCCACCTCCGGATAATTGATGATCGGAGTTGCCCCGATTGATCCTCCCATCGGCCCTACATTGGAAATCGTGAAAGTTCCGCCTGTTACATCCTTGGCGGCAAGCTTGTTTTCCTTCGCCTTTAAGGTGTAGTCCTTCATTTCAGAATGGATGGCTTTCAACGATTTATTCTCAACATTTTTGACAACCGGCACAATCAGGCCGTCTTCCGTGTCGGTCGCAATTCCGATATGATGCTCCCGGATAAATGTAATCTGTTCTTTTTCTTCATCCACTCTTGCATTAAAAATCGGAAACTCTTTGAGTGCAACGGAAAGAGCCTTCACAAAAAAGGCAGACGCAGAAATATTGGTATCCTTACGCTTCAACCCGTTTCTCAATTCCATCAAGTTGGTGACATCAATTTCCTCAAAATGAGTGCAGTGAGGAATTGTCATGAGCGATGACTTCATTTTCATGCCGATTTGTTTCCGCCTGCCCCTGAAAGGAATGCTTTCCTGATGAGCAGAGATTTTTGGCGCAGCTTCCGGTCTGGAAACCTCCTGCATTGTTTCCGGCGTGTTCGGCTGAGATAGTTTTCCGCTGGCTATGAATCTTGTAACATCTTCATCTGTTATCCTGCCTGCAGCCCCTGTCCCCTCCACATTTGTAATATCAATGCCGTTCTCTCTAGCAATCTTTCGAGTATACGGAGAAGCAAGGATCCTCTTTCTATTACGGGGATCAGCCGGGGCAGGTGATACTGCCGCCGTCATTGGCTTTTCCTGTTTTACTTGTTGTTCTCCCTTTCTGCTTCCGGCTGTTTCCATGACTAATACAACTGTTCCGACTTCAATGGTGGTTCCTTCCGAGACAAGAATTTCTTTGATGGTCCCAGCAGAAGGAGAAGGGATTTCCGCCGTCATTTTATCCGTCTGAACTTCGACCAATGGCTGATCGGCCTTTACAGAGTCACCTGCTTTAACGAAAAAATGGCTGACATGAGCCTCCGTCATTCCCTCACCGATATCATGCAGTTTAACTTCCACCCTCTTCACCCCCTAAAATTTCGCTGCCTTTTCAACTGCCTTCAGCACTCTTTCAGCAGTCGGCAGATAATAATCCTCAAAACCGAAGTATGGAACAGGTGTATCAAAACCTGTCACCCTCTCGACAGGAGCTTTCTGATACAAGAAAGAAGTGTCATTGATAATGGCTAAGACATCATTCCCGACCCCTCCGGTTGCATGAGCTTCATGTACAATGACAGTTCTTCCTGTTTTTTGCACTGATTCGGCGATGATATCTTTATCGATTGGATAGAGCGTTCTCAGGTCGATCACTTCGCAGCTGATCCCTCTGTTCTCCGCTTCTTTTGCTGCTTGAGATGCTACAGCTACCATTGCCCCCCATGCAATAATCGTGACATCCTCCCCTTCCTTGACTACATTTCCTTTGCCAAGCTCAATGGAATATTTCTCTTCCGGGACATCTTGCTTTGCTGCGCGGTAAATCCGCATCGGCTCAAGGAAAAGAACAGGATCCGGGTCTTCTATGGAAGCGATCAATAAACCTTTTGCATCGTAAGGATTGGAAGGACAGACAACCTTCAATCCAGGCATATGTGTAAAGATAGCTTCCGTACTGTCAGAATGGATCTCCGGGGCACGGACTCCCGCTCCATATGGGGCACGGACAACGAGCGGGCAAGTGAAATGTCCGAGTGTTCTTGCCCGTAGGCGTGACGCATGTGTCATCAGCTGCTCATAGGCAGGATAAATAAAGCCCAGGAACTGAATTTCGGCTACAGGGATGAAGCCATTTGCCGCCATACCGATGGCAGCCCCAATAAAACCGGCTTCACTTAAAGGGGTATCCATGACCCTTTCCTCTCCGAACTCTTCCTGCAATCCATCCGTCGCGCGGAAAACGCCGCCATTTTTACCGATGTCTTCTCCCAGGAGCAATACATTTTCTTTTTCCTTGAGCATGATCCGCATGGCATCCGTAATCGCCCCGACCATTGTCAGTTTATTGGTTTTCACCGCCGTCTTCATCATCCTTCACCCCTTAACTGCTGAAGCAGCAGATCTTTCTGTTCAGAGATTGTCCATGTCGGTTTTTCAAACACATAATCGAATATCACTTTCGGGTCGGCTTCAGGATAACTCTCTAACTCCTCTACGGCCTGATCCATTTCGGTCATATATTCTTTTCCAACAGAATCAGCCCATTCCTCATCCCACCAGCCTTGTCTCTCCATGTAACGCTGAAGACGGGCAATTGGATCTCCAAGCTTCCTGCGTTCATCACTCTCTGACTGATCTCTGTATTTCGTCGGGTCGTCGGCCGTCGTATGGGCTCCGTATCTCCATGTCACTGCCTCTATCAAGGTCGGCCCTTCACCATTTCTGGCCCTCTCCAATGCCTTTAACGTTTCAAAATACACTGCAAAAATGTCATTTCCGTCAACCCTGACTCCAGGGATATCATACGCAAGGGCCTTTTGGGCAATGGTTTTTGTTTTCATCTGCTTCTTGATGGGTACAGAAATAGCAAATCCATTATTTTGATTAAAAAAGACAACAGGAGCATTGAGGACGCTTGCCACATTCAAACCTTCATGAAAGTCACCTTCCGAAGTCGCACCATCACCAAAGTACACGATGGCGGCATTCTTGGTGCCTTTTCTCATTTCCGCATAGGCCGCTCCTGCAGCATGCGGAAGCTGCGTCGCAATCGGGATGCCCGGCGGAAAGATCTTTTTGCCTTCAGGCGGAACACACCCTTCATTTCGGCCTTTCCAAAATAACAAAATGTTTCTCAGCGAGTGCCCAAACGTCATCGCTGCTCCATGATCCCTGTATGAGGGAAACATCCAGTCATCTGCCTCGAGTGCCGCAGAACTGCCGACCTGTGAAGCCTCCTGACCCTCAAACGGGGCATAGGTTCCGATTCGCCCTTGTCTTTGCAAACTGATTGCTTTCCTGTCGAATGTCCTGATCCTAACCATGTGACGGTAGAATTCCTTAGCCAATTGTTCAGTGATACGGGGATCTTTTTCGCCCAACAGAGTGCCGTCGTTATCTATTATCCTCTTAATCGGAAATTTTTCTTCCATCTCTTCACCCCTATCTCTAGAATGAATCATGTCCGTACCGACCATTTAGGCCGTTTCATATGAGAGAAAAAGCTGTTGCGGCGTGAACGCGTCTGAATAAGATTTTCGCAATAGCGGTTTGCAGCCTCTTCAGAAGTAATGCCTTCTCTTTCGGCCTGTGCATAGATTCTCTGTAAGGAGTTATAAATTGTACGTGTCTTTTGCAGGACCCGTTCCTTATTTGGTTCATACAACTCATCTGCCACCTGGATCAGTCCGCCTGCATTGACGATATAGTCAGGTGCATAGAGAATGCCCCTTTCATGCAGCCTTTTGGCGTGCTTTGTCCCCAATAGCTGATTGTTGGCTGATCCGACGACCGCCTTCACCTTCAGCTTTTCAACGGTATCGTCATTGATGATTCCACCGATTGCGCATGGCACGAACACATCAGCATCGACTGAATAAATTTCATCGCCGGACACCACTTTGATTCCTACGCCTTTTTCCTTCGCCCTTGATACCAGGTCATCGATAGCGTGCTGATTGATATCTGTTATATACAGCTCTGCCCCCTCATCCATCAGGCGTTCTGCTACTTTTATGCCGACCTTGCCAAGTCCCTGGATGGCATAACTCCTGGCTCCCAGATCTTCTGTTCCCCAAACTGTCTTGTTCGTGATTTGAAGCCCATAGATGACACCCATTGCCGTCGGAACGGAAGAATCACCGCTTCCGCCGTATTCCTCGTCTACTCCCACAATGCAGTTTGTCTCTTTCAAGGCATAGATAAAGTCGTCCGGCGTTGTCCCCATATCGGTACCTGTATAGAATCTACCATTCAATGACTCTACGAACTGACCGAAAGCACGGAACAATTCAGGGTTTTTATCTTTTTGCGGATCGCCGATGATGACCGCTTTTCCCCCGCCAAAATCAACATCCGCAGCCGCACATTTATAAGTCATGCCCTTTGATAGCCTCAAAACATCTTCCAAAGCTTCATCCACTGATTTATACGGCCTCATCCTGCAACCGCCCAAGGCCGGTCCAAGTGTCGTATTATGTATGGCAATGATCGCCTTTAAACCGGTCTCCTCATCATTACAGAAAACCACTTGTTCATGCTCACGAATTTTTTCAAACATATCCATGAAATCATCTCCTCATACCCTTTTGTTTGTAACCGCTTACAAATGCCGGCAAAAACCTCCGGAATTCATCTCCCTATTCCCCCATCATCCTTATCTTCTCTTTTGGGAGGATGACCTGTTTCACTTCCCCTAACCCGATCAAGCCATTCTCATTTCTTGCTTCTACTTTCGTTATCACAACGTTTGAACGGAGCTCCGTCAACGTTGCTGTGATAGTGACGTTTGTTCCTTCACTGCTGGGGGCGATGTGCTTCATGGAAACTGCGCCTCCCATTCCCTCCTCACCTTCTTCAAGAAAGGGAAGAATAATCTTTCTGGAAGCCCATTCCATATGGTAGACCATTGATACAGTTGAATAGACCGGGTGTACAACTTCCCCGTCGAATTGGGCAAACATATCAGGAGTCACCGTGGCAGTCACGGATGCCGTCTGCCCCACCGTCATGCCAGACTTCATAACGCCCCTCCTTTTCAACCCATTTCTCACAAAAACATATAACGTTAATTCAACGATATAATAACATTTTGTATAATAAATAGTCAATCAATTGTGAAATTTTAAAACATTAATTATTTTCTCCTGTTATACATATACTAGTAGATTCGGTAATATCCTCCCGATGTTTGATTCATTTTCTATATCTTAAAGTAATTAATTCAGGGCTCAAGGGGCACGTTTAGCTCTTAATCGTTTCCCTTCACCAACTAAATCAACGCGCAAGGGGCACGTTTAGCTAACCCCCCCTACCTTATACAAAGCAGCCCTTACATGATCGGGTGATTTAGAGTATCTCCAGAAAGCTAAGTCGCCGGATAGTCCTAAATATGTAACCAAACAAAAAAAGGATGGGGCCTCCATCCTTTTGCGGTCACGCAAGTATTGCTTTATCACTTGCCATTTGTGTTCCTCTGATTCTTTGAAACTCTTTCAGTAATCCTTCCACCGTTAGATCCTTTTTCTGTTCTTCGTTGACTTCCAAGATGATTTCGCCTTTATCCATCATGATCAGTCTGTTTCCGAGGTCGATGGCCTGCTGCATGTTATGAGTGACCATCAATGTTGTCAAATTGTATTTGGCGACAATTTCCTTGGTCAGACCGGTAATCAGCTCTGCACGGGAGGGGTCCAGTGCTGCGGTATGCTCATCCAAGAGCAGGATGGACGGCTCTGTAAATGTTGCCATTAGAAGCGACAGCGCCTGACGTTCCCCGCCTGAGAGGAGTCCGACTTTTGCATTCAGGCGGTTTTCCAGATTAAGATGAAGGGATTCCAGTACTTCTTTAAAGTACTCTCTTCGTTTCCTGGTGACACCGCTTTTAAGGGTCCTGCGTTTATTGCGTGCATAGGCCATGGCGAGATTTTCTTCGATTGTCATTGTCGGGGCAGTACCGGCCATCGGGTCCTGAAACACTCTTCCAATCAGTTTGGAACGCTTGTACTCCGACACTCTTGTCACGTCATTCCCATCGATGATCACTTCACCTGTATCCGGCGTAAGTACTCCGGAAATCATGTTCATCAGCGTGGACTTTCCGGCTCCGTTACTTCCGATAACTGTTACAAAATCACCAGGGTTCATTTTTAGGTTCACGTCGCCCAGGGCCACTTTTTCATCTGGTGTGCCTTCATTGAAGATTTTATGGATCCTATTTAATTGTAACACTGCTATCATCCTTCCCCTTTGGACTTAAAGCAAGCTCCTGAAGCCGCTGGGCCTGTTTGGCAGCCTTACGTTTCTTCTCTTTGTAGCGATCCATTACTTTTGGCAGTATAAGTGCCAGGATGACGATGGTCGCCGTAATTAACTTCATATCACCTGTTTCCAAGAATTCCACTCTCAGCGCCATACTGACCACAATCCGGTAGATGATCGCACCGCCAATGACAGCAAGGGTCGTTCTGACAATCGTCTTAGTGCCAAATAAAGCTTCTCCGATAATAACTGATGCCAAACCGATAATGATCATCCCAATGCCCATTCCGACATCGGCAAACCCGCTGTACTGGGCGATCAGTGCCCCGGAAAGTGCTACCATCGCATTCGATATTCCCAGTCCTAAAATGATAAGGATATTGGTATTGGCGGAAAGGCTTCTGATCATCCTCTGGTTATCACCAGTAGCTCGTAGCGCTAATCCAATTTCCGTCTTAAGGAACCTGTCTGTCAGGAATTTAATCAGGAAAGTCACCAGTATCATGAAGAACAGAATTCCCCATGTACTTGGAACATATTCGCCTAAACCAACGGCAGTGAACATGCTTTCCATTGCTGAATCAATCCCGAGCTTGGCCCAAAAGCTTTCAACGTGGGTAAAAGATGTTTCCTGATTTAGTAGCGGTACATTGGATTTCCCCATAATCCTCAAGTTTATTGAGTAAAGTGCAATCATCATTAAAATCCCGGATAACAGGGCATTGATTTTTCCGAAAGTATGAATAATTCCAGTTATACAGCCGGCAGCAAAACCAGCCAAAATTGATACCATTGTTGCCACAAAAGGATTCACACCACTTACAACAAGGGTGGCAGCAACTGCCGCCCCTGTTACAAAACTTCCATCCACAGTCAAGTCTGGAAAGTCCAGTATCCGGAAAGATAGATATACTCCAAGCGCCATAATGGCGTAAATGATTCCTGATTCAACGGAACCAAAAATTGCGGTAAACATGTTGTATCACCCTTCCTTATTCTAAGACCCTTCTCTATTTACCATGAAATACCCTTGTAAGTATGCAAGAAAAGGGCTGCTCTCCCTTTTTAAAAGAGAGAGGCTTTGTATTAAGGGGAATACCCAAGCATTTGGAATCCCCCTAAGAACAACCATGTTTCTTGAGCAGCCTATTCTAAAAACTCTACCAAGTCAGCCCATTCATCTTTAATTTCTACTCCTTGTTCCTCTGCAGCCGCCTTGTTAAATGTCAGGACAGCATTTTCAGGAGTTTCCACGTTGATTTCAGATGGTTTTTTCTCACCGTTCAAAATTTTCACTGCCATAAGGCCTGTTTGATACCCAAGGTCTTCATAGCTGAATCCGCTCGCTGCCACACCACCACGTTTAAGGGAATCCAATTCACCTACAAATAATGGAATGTCTTTGTCGTTCGCAACAGAAATGACCGACTCCAAGGCAGAAACCACTGTGTTGTCCTTAGGGATATAAATAGCGTCTACCCGTCCAACGAGAGATTCGGCAGCCTGTTTAACTTCAGCAGAAGTGGAAATGGATACCTCTACAACTTTAGCGCCTTTCTCCTTAGCGATTTCGTTTACTTGTTTAACCTGAACCTCAGAGTTCTGCTCACCTGAATTATAAATGACACCGATAGTTTTGGCTCCAACTTCATCGATCATGAAACCGACCGTTTGCGGAATCGCATTTGGATTTGTATCCGTTGTTCCTGTGATGTTGTCGCCAGGCTTGTCAAAAGCTTCAACCAACCCTGCTCCCACGGGATCCGTTACTGAAGTGAAGACAATAGGTATTTCCTTCGTTTCATTCAGAACATGCAGCGCACTTGGAGTGGAGTTTGCAAAAATCAAGTCCACTTTGTCGCCTACAAGTTTTTTCGCGATACTTTGTGAGTTACTTTGGTCATTCTGGGCATTCTGGACATCAAACTTTACATTTTTACCTTCTTCGTATCCGTTTTCAGCCAGAGCTTTTTTGAACCCTTCAAATGCTGCATCCAATGATGGATGTTCTACAATTTGAGTAACCCCGATTGTATACTGCTCGTCTCCAGATGCTGCATCGTTATTGCTTCCACATCCCGAAAGCATTAATGACCCTGCCAAAATAGAACTTAATAATAGCAAACTCTTTTTCAACTGAAATCCCCCTTTGTTCTATCAAAAAATATTTATATACAAGGGCATGTACCCCTCTATATCAAAAATTCGACCTCAAATAGAATCCGGCCCTACCAATTGCGGCATCAAATACTTTAACGCTTTAGTGTGATGAAATGCTTTTTCTTCGTAATTACACCGTTATAGTATCACCGAACTTGAGAGAAAGTCAATAATATTCGGAAAATTAAAAACGTTGTCGTTTTTCTGTTATTACCTTGTTGCCTATAAATCCTACTGAAATATTATTATCCTTAGTAAAATAATGAAGTCATTACTGGGGGAAATCTATTGATTTGATTTAATAGAGCACAGTTTATTTTTGATTGGTTCACTTAATAGGTTGTAAAACTGCCACAATAAAAAAAGACGCGCCCGACAGCCCGTCTTCTAGTTCAATCGTTTTGCGCCTTCAGCCAAGCAGTCCTTGGCTTCAGCGATCATCCTTCCAAATAACTCTTTGACAGTCGGTATATCCGCAATCAGACTGCTTACCTGTCCGCCATTGATGAAACCTTCGTCCAGTTTGCCCTCCAAAGCACCTTTTTTATGAAAGTCTTCGGAGGTAATCTTTGCAAAATCTTCCGGATTCATTCCTTCTCTCTCATGATTCAAAAGTTTTTCTGCATACGGTGTGTTCATGATACGGCGCACGCGGCCAACCGTTCTGCCGACAATCACCGTCCCTTTATCATCCGCTTCTAATAATGTATTCTTGTAGTTTTCATGAAAGGGAGCATCTTTTGTTGCGATCAGCCTTGTGCCCATTTGCACTCCCGAGGCACCGAGAGCCAGCATGGCAGCAAGTCCCTTGCCGCTCCCAATGCCTCCCGCTGCAATCACCGGCAACTTTACCGCTTCTAAAATCTGCGGTATTAGAGTGAGCGTGGTCGTTTCAAGGCTGGAGTTAATCCCGGCAGCTTCATACCCTTCTGCCACAATGAGATCTGCTCCCGCATTTTCCGCTTTGGCAGCCTGTTTCGCAGAAGCGACCACGCAGATGACTTTGACCCCTTTATTTTTAAAAACAGGAATGAGAGGTGCCGGATTTCCTGCCGAAAGTGAAACGGCATCCAGCTCATACTTCAAAACCAGTTCCACCATTTCCTTCAGATGCTCCGTCACCGTAATCGGTATATTGAGTGCAATTGGTTTTTCTGTCAGCTTTTTGGTTCTATTGATGATCTCTTCCACTTCCTCCGGCGTCATCGTTCCGGCCCCGATCGTCCCAAGCCCTCCTGCTTCAGAGACGGCTGATGTCAGCTGTGCATTGCTGATATTCCCCATTCCCCCTTGCAGAATGGGATATTGAATTCCAAGGATATCCGTTACACCCTTCATTGCACACACTCCCCTTTTAATCCAGAATCAATGGGTGGTCAAACAGGTTGTACGATTGATCTTTATTCGTGAGTTCATTTCCTTCTTGATAAACCTCTTCAAAAAATTGCGAAGCTGGCCTTGCCAGCACTTTGTAATAGTCACTGAAAAGAGATGCGGCATGACCTCCCAGCCACTTTTCAGGAAGCAGTTCTTCCGGTAGTCCCGGATCAACGAACAGAAACTTCCGGTATTCATGAACGAGTTTGGTCCTCTCCACAAAGCACTCCGCTTCGGACATTTCACCCTTTTCAATCTTGTTCTTATCAATGATGAATTTTTGGCTGTAGTCTGAAATAAACTCTGCATAGCGGTCATTGATGTCCTGAAGGTCCCAGCTTTTACCGATGATTCGCTGATCTTCATTCGGGCCGTCATACTTGGCGATGAAGAAATCGACATACTGTTTGATATCATACTTATCTATAAGATCATAAACCTGCTTTTCCAGTTTATTCGGAGAAATCCAGCAGCTATTGGAAAGAGTGCCAAATCCGCTCCACACCAGCTCTTTGCGGAGTTCATCCCTTATGTTCCGGATCTCCTCAGGAATCGTGTACATAAGGATTCTCCATTGTCCGTCCCAGGAATCAGTCTGCAGCTTAAAAATACGCTGCGCGGCTTCCTCCATACGTTTCAGCCCGCGTTCCGTAAGTGAATAATAACTCTTGTTTCCCTGCTTTTCTGCCTGGACCCAGCCCTGCTTGTTCATTCTTGAAATGGCTGCCCTGACAGCCTGTTCGTTATGCCCGAATTCCCTTAACAGCTTGATCAGGCTGCCGATCCATATATTATTTCCGTAGTGCCGGATGTAGTCTCCATATAAAGTAAAAATCATTGATCTTGTATTCAATCTGTTCGCCTCTTTCTTACTCCTAACAAAACACTTTGTTAAAATAATATAGTTGTGACGTCAATTTTACGTTAACCTTTATTCTATCATAGAAGAGCTGGTTCATTAAATGAAATATATGACTTTTATTACTTTTATGAAAACTCAACTTTGTTATCAGACCATCCGACATTATATTGAAAAAATTCCATAAAGACATGCGTCTCTATGGAATGGAGATTTGCTTAAAGTGATTACCCTCTGACAAGGTTTGCTTTGCTTCAAACCTTAGCAAATAACCGAGTTTCAGAAGCAAACTTTGTGTCTTTTTGATACATCTATTTAGTTACTTCCAATATTCTCATACTAAACAACCCATTATTTGTATAGGAATTGGTGTTTAAATAATTCGCATACAGTTCCAGAAAGGTTTTGGATGTCCGTTTGAATTTCTTTCTAACTCTCATACCAATCATCCGATTATTTGTAGGTCAGTTGGTGGTTTTCGCTAATTCACACACAAATTATATTTCATTAACCCGCTCAACGATCGTAGCAATCCCCTGGCCGACACCAATGCACATGGTTGCCAATCCGTGTTTGACTTCCCTCCGTTTCATTTCATAGAGAAGGGTTGTCAATATCCTCGCTCCGCTTGCTCCCAATGGATGACCAAAGGCAATCGCTCCTCCATTGACATTGACGCGTGCTGAGTCAAGCCCAAGCTCTCTTATACATGCAAGTGATTGAGAGGCAAACGCTTCATTCAACTCTATTAAACCTAAATTCTCTTTATCAAGGCGCGCTCTGTCCAAGGCCTTCCTCGTTGCATAGATAGGCCCCAGTCCCATGACAGAAGGGTCCAGGCCAGCCGTTGCTGAAACGACATACTTGGCAAGAGGCTTCAACCCAAGTTCCCTGGCTTTTTCCGCTGTCATCAAGAGCAGTGCTGAAGCCCCATCGTTCACACCGGATGCATTGCCTGCTGTTACAGTACCATTTTCAAAGAGAGGTCTAAGTTTAGAAAGCTTTTCCATGCTGGAGTCAGGGCGAGGATGTTCGTCACGGTCCACTGTGATTTCCTTTCCTTTTCGATCCTTGTAAACGACCGGAACGATTTCTTCATGAAAGATTCCTGAGTCCATTGCTTCCTTCGCCTTCAGCTGGCTGTGAAGGGCAAACTCATCCTGGTCTTCCCTAGAGATGCTGAATTGCTTCGCCACATTTTCAGCTGTCTCCGGCATACTGTCCGTTCCGTATCTTTGAGCCATCCGGGGATTGATGAACCTCCAGCCAATGGTGGTATCGTACATCTCCATATTGCCCCTCGGAAACTCAGATTCAGGTTTTGCCATGACAAAAGGTGCCCTCGTCATACTCTCAGTTCCACCTGCAATAAAAATGTCGCCTTCATTGGCCAGAATCGCTCTTGCTGCATAATTGACCGCATCAAGACCCGATCCGCATAACCGGTTAATGGTAGTGGCCCCTGTTTCAACCGGCAATCCTGCTAACAGTGCTGACATCCTGGCTACGTTACGGTTGTCTTCACCCGCGCCGTTGGCATTTCCCAACACGACTTCTTCAACCTGCACCGGCGGAAGCCCCGGGTTCCTGTCCAGCAGGGCTTTAATGACAACGGCCCCAAGGTCATCCGGACGAACACTCTTCAATGCACCTTTATATCTTCCGATTGGTGTACGGACTGCATCGACGATTACCACTTCTCTCATTGGAATTCCTCCTTACTTTGTATAATCATAGACTCCGCGTCCTGATTTCCTGCCCAGCCTTCCTGCTTTAACATATTTTTCGAGCAATGGAGCCGGACGGTACTTCTCCCCAAGTTTCTCATGCAGATATTTCAGGTTATTAAGCCTCGCATCAAGACCTACTAAATCGCCCAGCTCAAAGGGTCCCATTGGGTAATTCAGGCCCAACTTGATTGCTTTATCAATTTCTTCTGGCGTTCCAAGCCCTTCCTGCAGCATATAAAATGCTTCATTTCCGACAAGGGCGGATATCCTGCTGGTAACGAATCCGGGAAACTCATTGATAACCACTGTTTCCTTGCCCATCTGCTTCGCGGCGTCTTCTACGAATTGAGCTGTCTCGTTACTTGTTTCCAGACCGCGGACAATTTCGACAAGCGGCATCTTATGTACAGGGTTAAAGAAGTGCATGGCGATTACTTTCTCGGGCCGCCCAGTAAATGAGGCAATTTCTGTTGGACTCATAGTGGATGTATTCGTCGCGAAATAACAAGATTCCTGAGCATGCTCATCTATCTTTTCAAACACTGATTTCTTGATTTCTGTCTTTTCAGGAACAGCTTCAATGACAAGGTCAGCCGTTTTTACTGCAGCAGCCATGTCCGTTGAAAATCCCAGCCTCCCTTGTGCAGCAGTGCTCTCCTCATTTGAGATTTTCCCGCGGTCCACCCCTTTTTGAAAAATGGAAGCCAGTTCTCCATGGGCACTATCGAGCTGCCTTTGTTCAATATCAACGAGCGTTGTCTGAAAGCCGCCGACAGCACTTACGTACGCTATGCCTCTCCCCATTACACCGGATCCGATCACTACCAAATTCTTCATCATTCTGCCTCCTTTTCAGTCGAGTTTCTTCATTAATATAGCATCAAGGGACTGGTGTCTATCCGGAGGAAACCCGGACGGACCTTCAGTCCCGAGCATGCTGATTTATTTTACAAACCGAATGGGTTTAATGGACGGCTGCCGAAGTATGAGATGATACTCTTTGTTTCTGTATAGAGATCAAGGGTTTCAATACAAAGCTCTCTGCCAAAACCGGATTGCTTGTATCCGCCAAATGGTGTTCCAGGGAATGCAGAGAACGGGCAGTTGACCATGACGATCCCCGCCTGGATGGCTTTTGAGACCCTTGTCGCTTTGGCATGGTCTTTTGTCCAAAGAGCAGAGCCCAGACCGTACAGTGTATCATTCGCTAATTTAATCGCTTCTTTTTCATCACTGAATTTCATCACAACAACAACCGGTCCGAAAATTTCTTCTCTTACCACTTTCATTTCATGATTTACATCCGTAATGATTGTCGGCTCATACCAGTGACCGTTTTCGAAACCTTCCACTGTTGCCGGCTTACCACCCGCGAGGATTGTAGCACCTTCTTCTTTGGCCGACTGTACATAACCGTCGATTGTTTTCACCTGGTTTTCATCGATGATGGCACCGATATGAGTTCCTTTATCAAAAGGATCACCAAGGGAAAGCTGTTTTGTTTTGGCAACGAATTTTTCCATGAACTCATCATAAATATCTTCGTGTACATATAGTCTGGAGCGTGCCTCACATGATTGACCTGTATTATAGAAAATACCAAACAGGGAGCCATCCACTGCTGCGTCAACGTCTGCATCGTCGAATACGATGTTAGGCGATTTACCGCCAAGCTCCAAAGTTACACGCTTCAACGTTTGGGAAGCTCTTTCCATGATATTTTTACCGATAGGAGTAGAGCCTGTGAAAGCCACTTTATCGACTTGATCATGTTCTACAAGATAGTTTCCGATTGTCGAACCGGAACCAGGGATGACATTGACAACCCCTTGAGGAACTCCTGCTTCAATACAGATTTCACCCAATACGATTGCTGTCAACGGTGTAAGGGATGCCGGTTTCACAACCACGGAACATCCAACCGCGATTGCCGGTGCAATTTTCCATGCAGCCATCATTAATGGATAATTCCAAGGGATGATTTGTGCACAAACACCAACTGGTTCTTTCTCTGCTACGTTCTGGAATTGTCCAGGTACATTGTTTACTGTTCCGCGGTGGCCGACAATGGCACCTGCATAGAATTCAAAGTCTTCGATCGCCTGCATGACTTGACCTTGTGCAGCCGATAACGATTTACCGCTGTCCATGATCTCAAGGGAAACCAGCTCATTGAAACGGGATCTCATGATACCGGCAATCTTCATCATCACTCTTTGACGTTTATTTACCGGGAACTTCTTCCACTTTCCTTTATCAAATGCATCTCTTGCTGCCTGGACAGCACGTTCTGCATCTTCCGTTGTGGCTTTTGCGACAGTGGCAATGGCTTCGCCTGTTGCCGGGTTGTATGTAGTAAAGGTTTCTCCTGATGAGCTTTCTGTTCTTTCCCCATTGATGATCATTCCATAGTGTTCGCGTTTTGTTTCAAGGACTTCGAAATTTTGTTCTTTTACAGTTGACATATTCTCATCTCCTTAAATTTTATTTACCCTTTTCAATCATATGGTTATTTCATGTAACAAGAATTGATTTCCGTTCCAGGCGTGCCACTCCAATCAACCTTTCGTATATTAAAGCAGCAGTTTTTCAGAAAAGACCTTTATTTACCCTGGAATACTGGCTTTCTTTTTTCCAGGAATGCATCGACACCTTCGCGGTGGTCTTCACTCTGTCCGGCAACCCTCTGACCATAAGCTTCTTTTTCCAGATATTCTTCTAAACTGGGATCATAACTTTCATTCAGGTATCTCTTAATAAGACCGATTGCTTTTGTCGGCATGTTTGCTAGTCTTTCAGCGTATGCCCTGACTTCACTTTCCCAGTCATCCATTGGAATCACTTTATTGGCTAAACCAAGCTCTTGCGCTTTATCGGCTGTGATCTTTTCACCGAATACGGCCAATTCCATTGCCTTGGCATGGCCAACCAGTCTTGTCAGATAATAAAGATTGCCGGAATCAGGTATCAGGCCGACATGGATAAATGCTTCTACAAAACTTGCTTTCTCAGACAACAGACGGAAGTCACATGCCAATGCAAGACTCATTCCCGCGCCGGCTGCGACTCCATTCACAGCGGCAATCACCGGTTTTTCGCAGGCAGCCAGTTCTTTCACCATCGGACCGTAGTTGTTTCTCAGGACTTCCCCATGGTCCATATCTTCACTGACTTCACTTAAATCCTGACCTGAGCAGAATGCTCTGCCTTCCCCGGTGATGACGACAGCCCGGACTTCTTTATCCCTTGAGGACTGCTTCAACGCCTTCGCAATTTCTTTATTCATCTGTCCGATGAAGGCATTGAGTTTATCAGGTCTATTCAGCCTGATCCAGGCCACTCCATTGTTGACTTCATAGAGGATCGTCTCAAACATGGTGATGCCTCCTTTACTTTCCTTTATAGTGCGGTTTGCGTTTTTCGATGAATGCTTTCATTCCTTCTTTTTGATCTTCGGAAGCAAACAGCAGAGAGAAGTTCTTGCGTTCATACTGCATTCCTTCATAGAGCGAGTAATCCACTGCCTTCAGGACAGACTCTTTTATCAAGCGAATTGACAGCGGAGGTTGTTTAGCCAGTTTCGCAGCAAATTTCTTCGTTTCTTCCATTAACAACTCTCTTGCGACTACCCGGTTGATGATCCCCAAACGTTGTGCTTCCGCAGCTGACATCCGGTCTCCGGTCATCAGCCATTCCATCGCCCGAGTTTTGCCGATCAGCTTCGTCAACCTCTGTGTCCCACCGGCACCAGGCATTACTGCAAGATTCACTTCCGGGAAGCCAAACTCTGCATCATCAGCAGCGAACAGCATGTCACAGCACAAAGCGAGTTCAAACGCTCCTCCAAGAGCAAACCCCTGAACGGCTCCAATAATCGGTTTTTTTATAAGGGCTATGCGATCCCAATCAGCAAACTGGTTCATCAGTTCAAAATCGATTGCACCGTCATTGGCCATTTCGTCAATATCAGCCCCTGCAGCAAATGCCCTGCCTTTTCCGGAAAGAAGGATTACCCTTACTTCGGGATCACGGTCAAAATGCTCATATGCAGAGAGAACCTCAGACACCATCTGTCTGTTAATGGCATTAAGGACTTTCGGCCGGTTCAGTTCAACAAAGCCGATTCCTTCCTCCACACCTACATTGATATATTCGTAGCTTCTATTCATTCACATCTTCACCGATCATCAATGTAACGAGGTCACCGGCAAAAGACATTAAATCCTTTCCGGAAGCTTTACCTTCGTCAGATTTCATGGCAGCTTTTAAGGCCTCATGGCTGTCATAAACCATTTCACACATAAGATAGTACTTTCCTTCGCCGCCCATTGGCGACCCGACGATTTTCGTAACCTTCATTTCTCTTAATCCCGGAATCTTTGCTGTGATCGGGGCATGCGTATTAAAGTAATGCTCGTCGAATTGTTCCTTGTTTTCAGGATGCTTGTAAAGTGCGATTAGTTTTACCATTTAAAATCTCTCCTTTTCTTTTCTACCTCTATTAATTATTCGTTGATCTCCACTCCAGGTGTCGACTTCGCGGGGCGGGCGTTGAGCCTCCTCGGCTTCGCCTGCGGGGTTACGTTCCAGTGGGTACGTAACCTTGGTGCTGTAACTAGACGTCCCGCTGCTTCCGTAGGAGATCACTCACCTTCCGCTCCAATCAACTCTTACTTAAAAGCCAAAAAACCTTTTAGAAAAATCTCATGATTTCAAGCACAGTTTTACATAATCGTAGATATGGGTTTCATTGCTTCAAACGGGTTCTTGCACTGCTTGCAGTAAAGGATGCTTCTGCAGGCGGTCGGACCGAAGATGTTCTCCATTGTTGTGTACGGTGAATCACAGTATGGACAGTTAACCTTCCAGCCGCCGTCGTCTTCCAATCTTTCAGGAGGCGGGGCGATTCCGAATTCCTTTAGTTTTTCTCTCCCGGCTTCGGATACCCGGTCGGACGTCCACGGTGGACTGAACAGGAAATCAACATCCGTCTCCGTGACTGCAGGATCCGCCAGCAGTGCTTTTTCCACATTTCCCTTGATGATTTCCAATGCAGGACATCCCATGAATGTCGGCAGTAGCCTGATCACAGCCGTACCCTGCTGAAACTCAGCCTGTTCAACCATTCCCAGCTCGACTATGCTGACTGAATCAATCTCAGGGTCTTTCACCTGCTGAAGTATGTCTAATACGCGTTCATCTCTTACTGTCAATTGAATCATTCCCTTTTACCAGGCCGCTGCCGGATCCCAGTTGTAAACTTCGCTCAAAGTACCAATGGCCTGTTCAAGGTCTGCCGTATGCACCTTGTTGCGGCCGTTTCCTCTCTTCATTTCCAGTGATGGAAGTGATAGATTACAAGATTCGAATATTGGTTCCACAGCATTTTTCCAGCGTATGACGAGCATATCCTCGCCTTCAATAAGTCCTGCTTTCGCCATCTCTTCTCCCTGGTCGCCCAATGACAGGACTCCGGCAAAATCTGCGGCAGTCTTTTCAACTGCGTTCATCATGCGCTTCCTCGCTTCACTGCTTGAGTTCATAAGCTGTGTAAACCATGTCTTCCAATGCAGCAGATGGTAATACAGCTCCATGTTCACCTTGACTGCAGCGTCTGCCAGTGGCTGATAGGAGGAATTCTTCAATGAGTCGATTTTGATCTTTTTCGCCTGGGCATAGAAATAGTTTCTTACTACAGCGAAGGCCCAGTCGTAATCCGGTTCCACAAGGTAGGTTCCTGAACCGTTCACTTCTTCCAAAATGATGGCATTGCGCCTTTCATCCGCTCCCCTGGCATGGGCGAGCTTGTTCATTTCCCCTTCACCCAAGTCTTCGAGCAGCCTGTAAAACATGGCTGCATGCCCCATTGTGTCTTGATTGATCGAAGAGAATGCAACATCCTCTTCTATGTGAGGGGCAAGCCCGAGCCATTCCGATCCCCTGTAGGCAATGATGAAATCGTCATCCGCCAGCTGATACAGCAGTTCAACCAGAGCCGTTTTATATTGTCCATCCTTTACTTCCGCCGCGCTGCTCACCGTCATGACTTTTTCACCTTCCCTTCCCAGGACATAATCTCTTTCTCATCCAGCATTTCCTGTTCATATTGACGCCATTTTTTCTTCAGGTACCCATATCCCTTAGCATTACGGTAATCCTTGTTATCCAGACGTTGAAGCGATTCTTTTTCCTCCTGGTTCATCTTGCGGATATCCGCTCTTTTCACAACCCATATATCTGTTGCCGGTTCCCTTCTCATGAAGTTCTCCTGTGCCATCACGAGGGCGATTTCCTGATTGGGTGCAAGCAGGCTGAACTGATGCTGCATCGGGGCATTATCTGTTCTTCTGCTGAACACTTCATATTCCTGGTAAAAATTTCTGCTCATATCCGACATGTCACCGTCCCCCTTTATCCTGCCGCTGTATCCCCGCTCAGTGCTTCACGGACCCAGGCGTTATTCTCGTAAGAAATTCTTCTGAGGTTCAATCTCTCTTTTGATTTCGGACCGTTGTTCTTCACGATCTCCTTGAATTTGCTCCAATCCGGCTGCTGATAGATCCACTCTTCTTTCTCCTGATCGAAATACATAGTGTCATCAGGAAGTTTCAATCCGAGCGAAAGGATTCGCGGTACATATTTTGTAAAGAAATCCTGTCTCAGTTCTTCATTTGTTTTTGTCCGGATTCCATATTTGATCGTAATATCCTGTTTAGAGGATCCTGTTGTAGAGGCACTTCCAGGTCCGAAAAACATCAGCAGGGATTCCCACCAGCGGTCAACTGCATCCTGGACAAGTGCCTGCTGTTCCGGTGTACCTTCTGCCAATGCCATGATGATTGCTTCTCCATGTTGGGCGTGGAATACCTCTTCGGCACAGATACGCTTTAACGCTCTTGCATATGGTCCGTAAGATGCACCAAGCATATTGGTTTGCGTGATAATGGCAGCTCCATCGACGAGCCATCCTATCAATCCTGCGTCTCCCCACGTCGGAGCTTCCATATGGAAGACGTTATGAAACTTCAAATCTCCTGAAAATAAATCCTGCATGATTTCTTCGCGTGTCTTTCCATACGGTTTCATTAAATCTTCCGCTACACGAAGCAGCAGCTGGCCATGTCCCATCTCATCCTGCACTTTTGCCATAATGCCGAGCTTCCTTCCAAGTGTCGGGGCTTTTGGGACCCACTCTTTCTCTGGAAGCGCTCCCATTATTTCGCTGATAGCATGCATGGAAATCAATTTGATCAATGTCTTTCTGTATTCATCCGGCATCCAGTCATCAGCTTCAATTTTTTCTCCCGCTTCAATACGTTTCATAAAATGCGCCATTTTTTCTTCTTCAGACAACGCCGCAAATGATGCTGTATCACTCATGCAAAACCCTCCTTAGCTAACGTATTTATTACGTTGGCTATTTATGATGTCATACTGTTTAAATCCAAAATTTTTTATACTTCTATTCCGCTGTTTCTTTTGTCGAGGACCCTTACTGCTTTTCCTTCCGAACGCGGCAGTGTCTTTGGACCGTTAACTTTTACATCCATTGATACAAGACAGCTGCTCTTCATAATATGTTGAATCTTCTTGGTAAGCAGATTAATACTTTCGTGCTCCATGTTCTGTTGAAGGTCCAAGAATACTTCTTCCTTAATTTCCACATGAAGTTCGACGGAATCCAGTGTTCCTTTTCTGGTAAGGTGCAGCTGATAATGAGGTGACAGTTCTTCAATGGTAAGGAGATAATGTTCTACCTCGGAAGGAAAAACATTGACCCCGCGAATGATCAGCATGTCATCCACCCGGCCTTTAACACGTGACATCTTAACCGTCGTCCGTCCGCACCTGCATTTGCCATAGGAAAGAGAGGCGATATCTCCTGTCCTGTACCGGATGATCGGGAAAGCTTCTTTTGTCAATGAAGTAAAAACCAGCTCCCCTTCTTCGCCAGGCAGTACAGGTTCTAATGTGACAGGATCAATGATTTCAGGAAAGAAATGGTCTTCGGCAATATGAAGCCCGGACTGCTCCTCATGGCATTCCATTGCAACACCTGGACCAATCACTTCACTCAACCCATAGATATCACAGGCTTTCAGGTTCCATTTTTCCTCAATCTTCTGTCTCATTTTTTCCGACCACGGCTCGGCACCGAAAATCCCATACTTCACAGAAGTTGCGGCAGGATCCTTCCCGACCTCTTCCATTTTTTCAGCGATATTCAGAATATAGGAAGGCGTCCCGCAAATGACCGCAGGCTTGAAATCTTCAATGAGAGTAATCTGTCTTTCCGCGCTTCCGCCAGATACGGGTACTGTCACCAATCCCAGCCTCTCACTTCCATAATGGAGTCCGAGTCCGCCGGTAAACAATCCGTACCCATACGCATTATGCAGAACGTCACCAGGCTCTCCACCCCCGGCCGCTATGGAACGGGCGACAATGTCACTCCACATATCAATGTCATTTTGCGTATAACCGACAACGGTCGGTTTGCCGCTCGTCCCTGAAGAAGCATGAATCCTGACAAGTTCATTTTGAGGAACCGCAAAAAGGCCGAATGGGTAATGCTCTCGTAGATCCGCCTTCGTGGTAAAGGGCAGGAGCTGCAAATCGTTCAGTGACTGAACATCCTCCGGCTTTATACCCCTTCTTTCAAACTGTTCCTTGTAAAACGGGACCCTTGAGTATACATTTCTTACGGTTTCCTGCAGGCGCTCGAGCTGAACCTTCTCAATCTCATCCCTTTCAGACATCTCAACTTCATGTAAGATCACTCACTACTTCCTCCTTTAGTAGATTAAGACCCTCTCCCTGTATACCTTCTTTATTTTTATATAACGATTTTTACCCGTAATATATTTATTTTGTTATACATCTACAATCAAAAGATAACGTGAAACCCTTAAAAAGTCAATATATTATCTGAAAATTTATATTTTTATAGCAATTGTGGTGTTGACTCTGATTGACCTATTACTCCTTTGCGGGGCAATCGCTCCTTGAAGTTTTGAACTTCATTGTCCGATTTGATTTTCATCGGGCCAACATCCCCTTTAATTTCAAGTCTCATTGGACCATTTAACCCCTTTACGGGCCAACACCTCCTCTAATTTCAGGTCTAATTGGGCCGTTTATTACTTTTGCGGCCCAACATCCCCTCTCATTTCAGGTCTCATTGGTCCATTTAACTCCTTTGCGCACCAACATCTCAATAAAACTAACGCCAGACGAAAATAATACTAGGATTTGTACTTACAAAACAAAATAACCGGACGATCATCATCGCCCGGCCATTCCTATTTTCTATGTTCTCTTAAACCAAATTTGGTAAAAGTCGATCCAGCCCTGTGAATTGATTAATGCCTGCTGGATAATTTCGTCACTTTCCAATTCAGACATGTTTTTATACAGCGGCAATACCTGACTGGATTTCAATAGCATTTCTTCTATTATATAAAGCTTTTTCTTTCGTTCTTCCGGATTCCTTAAGCCCTTCATTAACTTAACTTCAGTCAGGATGGTCTCTTTAAGTTCCCATGACAGGTGATGCCAGATTGGACTCGTTTTCGCCAAGATCAACTGCAGGAAGCTGAGTTCCTCCTGTTCTGTGATTGTGGCACTGTCATGGATGATATCTGCGTTTTTCATAGATTCATCTTTTAAGAACTCTTCTGCCGGCAGAAAGAAATTCTTTATTTTCACTCCATACATCCCGGCTCTATTTTTCAGCCATTCTGCATCCTCCACATGATCTCTATCCTGAAAGGTAGACAGGATCAGTTCCTCCCCCTTATAATTACTCTTTTCCAGCAGCGTTTTTATTTCTGCCGATATTGATTCCGTATCACCCAGCAGAAAGCCTTCTGCCTTTTCGAGACGAAATTCCCCCAGTTCCTTAACCAAAGCAGAAGGATCTGCTATAGCTTTTAAAGCTTGGCGAAGGAAAGAATCCTGCATCGGACCAGGCTTCCTTGTGTTCAGCGAGAGAAACTGTACATTTTTTTCCACACGATTTATTCTTTTTCTCTTTTGGTCTTCTCCACTTTTGTCTCTGTAGTAGCCAAATTCCACATCTGTTTTTTCCGGCGCCCGGTCCTCCCGCTCATCCGGTACATTCCAAAACTCGACTGCATCCAAAAACGGTCTTTCCCTAAAGTAGTGATCATTCGCTTCCAGGATAAGCATGGATCCGTCATTTCTGATAAGTCGAAATGGTCCTGTCCCTGTCAGCGTTTCATAAAAAAGTTCATCTTGTTCACTCTTACTTACGATAGATAAATGCTCATCACTTAATATATGAAGAAGCAAAAAGTTTGGCCTTTTCAGCTTGAGCTCCATCGAATAATCATTAATGGTCACGGCCTCCTCCAAGTCTTCGAGCATCCACCTGTAAGGATTATTGTTAAAGGAAAGAAACCGTTCAAGGCTGTACTTGATATCTTCCGATGTCAATCTTTGTCCATCATGAAACTTAATACCTTTACGGAGATAAAAGACCCATTGATTCCCTGCTGCGTTATGTTCCCAATGAAAGGCCAGGCGAGGCTCAAATTGATTTTTTTCTTCATTATAAGAAACAAGCGTATCGCACACATGCTTCACAATATGACATTCAGACCGCAGAGTCGCAAGCATGGGATCAAGAGGGGAGAAAGGCTGTTTGCCGTATTTCATCCTCAATACATCGCGGTGCTGGCGGCCCCCGGATTCGACGTTATAGCCAAACAGGGTTTCAAGCCACACATCAAACTTTTCCTTGAGGCCAGGCAAGTCCTTGTTGTATTCACTGATCATTCCTTGTGCTGCTTTGAGCTTTCCTTTCTTTACAAGCCTCTTGCTTTCATTGAGTAAAAGATCTGACGGTTCTTTTAAAAAAATCAAAGTGGATTTGTTGCCTCTTCCCCTGCCAGGCTCCCACTCTATCCAGCCTTCATTCTCCCACTTTTGAATGGTCATCTTGCTGTTGCGGGCAGTACAAAACAAAACCTCTGATATACCTGAAAGAGAGACCTCATGTTTTGTACCCAATTCTTTATTAAAAGCCAAGTATATCCGCAGATAGTGCTCTAATGTCGTCATAAAAATTCCCTTCCCGAAAAGATGAAGTATTCTATTTTATAATTCTGCCCTTTTTCATCTTTTCCCTTCTTATTAAAATGATTTTACAAGAAAGGAATGATGGTACATGATGAAGAGGTTATTAAACCGCTATCCCGGACTTGTTTGGATTCGGGTATTAGGCGAATTGCTGACAGGTCTTACGGGTTCTATGCTTGCCCCTTTTCTGATCATTTATCTTTACGATAAGCTTGACGGGAATGTCCTTCTTCCCATGTTGATTGTGGGGTTACAGCCTTTATCAGAAATAATGATTACTTTTTTGGGAGGAGGACTTACTGACCGGCTGGGGAGGAAAAAAATTATCATAGCCGGCCTTCTTTTGCAGGCAGGTGCAATGGCGGGGTTCATTTTTGCAGAGTCCGTCTGGTTGTTTGCACTGCTTTACGTCCTTAATGGTGCCGGACGTTCTGTTTATATTCCTGCACAGCGCGCTCAGATCGCAGATTCTATTGATGACGGCATTCGCTCTGAAGTTTTTGCGTTAATCAATACTGTCGCTGCAACAGGAATGGCACTTGGACCGGTCATTGGATATTTCGTGTATACACAAGAACCTGGACTCATTTTTGGAATGCAGGCTGCCGCTCTGATGATTTATTTGGTTGTTGTATACTACAAGCTTCCGGAAACGATACCAGTCGATACTGAAGAGACAGAGAGGGTGAACGGGAGTTTTCAGTTGAAATCATTCATTTCCAACCACTCATATGTATTGAATTTGATGGTCTTCAGCCTTCCGATCAGTTTCTTTTATGCCCAGACAGAAACCAACTATCGTATTTACCTTGAAGACTTGTTTCCTGATTTTCTCGCAGTATTGACAACCCTTGCTTCCATAAAAGCAGTCATGTGCATCCTGCTTGAAATTCCGCTTGTAAAATGGAGCAATAGATTCTCTTTTAAAAAGATCCTTATCCTATCTTACGGTCTCTATTTTATAGCTGCCCTATCATTTGGCTTCTCAGCTTCCTTACTGCTTCTTATCCTTACGCAACTGATTGTCACGGTTGCCGAAAGCCTCGGGTTAAACCGGCTGCTCAATCATATTTCCCAAATCGCCCCTTCAAATCAGCGTGGACTCTATTTCTCGATATATGGGACGCATTGGGATATTTCACGGATGGCAGGACCCTTTCTTGGAGGAATGATTCTTATCGAATGGGGTGGGGCCGCCTTATTTATCCTGTCTGCCTTTTTCTTGCTCCTAGGCGGGACGGCCCAAATTTTGTTAAACAAGTCAGCTACCAAATCTTCAGAAATGCCTCTGCCGAAAATGCAAAAAGCTTGAGACTCCGGTCTCAAGCTTTTTTCTAAGCAGATTGACTGCTCTGTTCTTTTTGTTTCTTAAACAGTGCCTTTACTTTATGCACAGGGATCTTCATTTTCTTGAGAGTGGGTTCCCTCTCCAAACCAAGTTGCTTATTCAATACAAAATAAATTATTTCTTCAATGCCCGCCAACAGTACAAGTATACCACTGACAATCCAGATCCACATCGCCATTAATCCACAGACCCCTTTCTATTACCCTCTTTTCATCTCTATTCTTGTAAGTACCACAAAATTACAATTCGTTAAACCTGTATTTTTGAAATTTTCGGGTGAGATTGAGAGGTGCCGGGTGGGGTTATCGGCGATTCCAAGATTTATCAGCGATTTTGTGGATTTATCGACCAACCGACACATTTCGACATGCGACATTCGGTGTTCAACGGTAGCCTCCAAAAAAAAACAACCAAAACCCCCAGGCAAAAGCCTGGGGGCTCTAACAAACTTATCACTTATCCAGTTTCAGTTTTGCAAGGGCATCGGCCAGCGCCGTGTTGACCGGGGCGTCGTCCTGCTTCTTCATGTACTTGTTGACGTCCCGCTTGGAGACTTTACTGTTCTTCTCTTTTTTCCTTCGCTCATTGAAGGTTGAGAGTTTTTCCCTGTGACCACAGACGCAGGTGAACATTTGGCCTTCGCCTTCTCCGCGGAGGTCCAAGCGTTTGTGGCAGTTCGGGCAGCGGGCGTTGGTCTTTTTGCTGACGTTTTTGCGGTAGCCGCACTCACGGTCTTTACAGACAAGTTTCTTACCATGTTTGTTTTTGACTTCCAACATGAGGTTTCCGCAATCCGGGCACTTGGTTCCGGTGATATTATCGTGTGCGAATTTCTTCTCACTGTTTTTGATTTCGTGGACTGATTTTTTTGTATAATCCTTGATTTCACTGATAAAGGCATTTTTGTTCAGCTTGCCTTTGGCAATGGCTTCGAGCTTCTGCTCCCACTCTGCTGTCAAAGCAGGTGATTTCAATTCTTCAGGAGCAAGATCAAGAAGCTGTTTCCCCTTGGAAGTGATCATGATGGATTTCCCTTTATTTTCAATCAGGGCCGAATTAAATAATTTTTCAATGATGTCCGCACGTGTGGCGACTGTTCCCAGTCCTCCCGCGGAACTGATGGTTTTGATCAGCTCCTTATCTTCGCCAGCCATGAATTTCTTTGGGTTTTCCATTGCTGAGAGAAGCGTCCCTTCATTAAATCGGCTCGGAGGCTGCGTTTCACCCGTCGTTCTTTCAATAGAAGAAACTGATAAAACGTCTCCTTTTTCAATTTTAGGGAGTGTTTGGTCGGCCAGTCCATCTCCAGCGTCATCTGCGGAACCAGACCTGTCAAAGATTTCTTTCCAGCCTTGTTCAATGATCCGCTTTCCTTTAGCTACAAACTTCTCACCGGCAATTTCAGCTTCGATCGTGGTTTGTTCATATTGGAAAGGCGGCAGGAACATGGCAAGGAACCTTTTGACGACGAGGTCATAAATCTTCCGTTCTTTATCACTCAAAGAATTAAGGAAAGCGGTCTGCTCTGTCGGAATGATAGCATGGTGGTCCGAAACCTTGCTGTCATCGACAAAAGCCTTTCCAAGCTTGCCGGAACTCTTCATCGCCTTGGCGGCAAGCTGATTATAAGGTTTGATTGATACCGCCTGGATACGATCCTTCAGTGTATCGACAATATCACTGGAAAGATGGCGGGAATCCGTCCTTGGGTATGTCAGAAGCTTGTGCTGTTCATAAAGCTTTTGCATGATGGACAAGGTTTCTTTTGCCGAATAACCAAAGATCTTGTGTGCATCACGCTGCAGCTCAGTCAGATCATACAACTGAGGAGAGAAGCTCTTTTTCAAACTTTTATCCACCGACTTCACATTGGCTTTCTTCTCTCCTTTTAGATTCACCAACACCTTTTCAATGAAGTCTTTCGAGAAGGTTCGGTATTCTTTAGTTTTCCCGTCCTGCCATGTCAACGTAAACTCTCGGGTTTTCGCTTTCAATCCATAAAATGATTTTGGCTTGAAGTTCTTGATTTCTTCTTCTCTCTGGGCGATGATCCCGAGTGTCGGTGTCTGCACCCTTCCGCATGAAAGCTGGGCATTATGCTTTACCGTGAGTGCACGGGTTGCATTCATCCCTACATACCAGTCAGCTTCAGATCTTGCCTGGGCGGCAGCATACAAGTTTTCATATTCTTTTCCGCTTTTCAGTTTCCGGAATCCCTCTTTGATTGCCTTATCCGTTACAGATGAAATCCATAAGCGTTTGATGGGTTTGTTCACACGTGCTTTTTCAATGATCCAGCGGGCGACGAGTTCTCCTTCACGGCCGGCATCCGTTGCAATGACGATCTCTTTTACATCCTGACGTGTCATTTGGCTTTTGACCGCATTAAACTGTCTGCCTGTTTTCTTGATGACAACCAGTTTCAATTTATCCGGCATCATTGGAAGGTCTTCAATTCTCCATGTCTGGTATTTACTGTCATAGATATCTGGTTCAGCCAATGTCACCAAGTGACCCAGCGCCCAAGTAACGATATATTTATCTCCTTCAATAAATCCATTCCCTTTTTTATGACAATTCAGCACAGCAGCAATATCCCTGCCGACTGAGGGTTTTTCAGCGAGCACTAATGTTTTACTCAAACAAAACAATCCTTTCCTTTGCGAACGTACGCATAGTTCCTTTCATTATACAGGAATCACGCCATTAGTTTAAGGACGGACTTCTATCCCAAAAGCTGCATCGAATCCTTTTTACATTGCAGCGGTTAAAATTGGTGCTAGCGCGCCTGTCTGCAGAAACGTCAATGCATCGAGCACACTCAACCTTCACGTAAAGCAAAGAAGACAAAAAAATAGGCTGACCTTGACATTTGATAAGAATAGAATATAATTAACCATGGTATTCCTACTTGTTTTATATGAATTATAAGAATAGGTGATTAATATGTTTATTAATATAGAAAATCTCAATAAATACTTTACAGATAAGGATGGCCAGCCGGTAACGGTATTACAGGACATCGACCTTACAATTGAAAAAGGGGAATTTGTATCGATTCTAGGGCCGTCCGGATGTGGTAAATCTACCCTTTTGAACATTGTTGCCGGGTTGACTTCCGCTTCTTCAGGGGTGGTCGAAGCAGCTGGTCATACGATTAAGAAGCCAGGCAAAGACCGAGGGATGGTCTTCCAGCAGGCAGCACTGTTTCCTTGGCTCAATGTCCTGGATAACGTCATGTTCCCTCTTAAGAAAGAAATGTCTAAAAAGGACGCTGTAGATCAGGCAAAAAAGTACCTAAAAATGGTGCAGCTGAGCAACTACCTTCATCATTATCCTCATGAACTTTCAGGAGGTATGCAGCAGCGTGTGGCGATTGCCCGTGCCTTGGCAATGAATCCAGAAATTCTGCTGATGGATGAACCATTCGGTGCACTGGATGAACAAACACGTTCACGCCTTCATGTGCAGCTTGAGCAAATTTGGATGGATACAAAGAAAACCGTGATGTTCGTCACGCACAGCATCTCTGAATCTATCAAGCTTTCAGACCGGATCATCGTGATGGGCACCCGTCCTGGAACGATTATTGCAGAAATAACAGTAGACATCCCCCGTCCCAGAGAAGAACACAAGGAAGAGATGATTGCGATTGAGGAAGAAATCATGGTCCATCTTAAGAAAGAAATCGATAAAGTAGTCAGCGAGGAATTAGCTTATGAAGCCAATAGTTAAAAGACTTATATTCTTTACAGTTGTCCTTTTGCTTTGGGAAGGCGGTGCCAAACTGGGGTTGTGGCCGAAAATTATTCTTCCTGCGCCGACGGATGTATATCAAGCGTTAAAAATCGGATTTTCTGACATGACCCTGGTGTATGACTTGATTGCCAGCTTCAGACGTTTGTTCATCGGTCTCGGGATTGCCTTATTAATCGGAACTTCCATCGGTGTCCTTCTTGCCAAATCAAAAACGGCAGACGACACACTTGGTTCCCTGCTTCTTGCATTCCAAAGCGTGCCTAGTATAGTATGGCTGCCACTGGCCATTATGTGGTTTGGGATGAATGAAACAGCCGTAATCTTTGTGGTAGTGCTTGGCGGAACGTTCGTCATGGCCCTCAACATCCGTACAGGGATCAAGAATGTTTCACCTTTATTCACACGTGCCGCCCAGACAATGGGGTCCAAAGGGATTGATTTATTTATCAGGGTGACCCTCCCTGCTTCCGTCCCTTACGCTGTTACAGGAGCAAGGCTTGCCTGGGCATTTGCCTGGAGAGCATTGATGGCCGGAGAGCTGTTAAGCACAGGTCCAGGTCTTGGTTACACACTCCGTTATGCATCCGACTTTGGAGATATGTCACTCGTCATCGGCGTCATGATCATCATTGGTGTCATTGGTGCGATTGTCGACCAGTTGATTTTCTCAAGAATTGAGATATCTGTATTGAAACGATGGGGTCTTCAATCTTAACTACCCTTATCATCAAAAAACTGAATTTACTAGTTTGATTTATACGAAATCAAACACACCTTTTTATAACGATAAAAAATTCAAAAATTATCAGGAGGTATAACTATGAAAAAAGCACTCGTATTCTTTACGGTATTACTAACTTTCGCCGGGCTTCTTGCCGGGTGCGGAACTGCTTCAAACTCTGCTGGTGAATCAGGCGGCGGTGAAGTCGTGACCATCGGTTACTTCCCTAACATCAACCACGTTCCGGCGATGGTTGCCAAAGACCAAGGTTACTATGAAGAACAACTTGGTGATGGAACAACAGTAGAATACAAGACTTTCCCTGATGGAGCTTCCTTCATGACGGCTCTTAAGACGGGAGAAATCGATGCAGGACTTGTAGGACCAGGACCTGCTATGAACAATTACTCAACTGGTGCTGATGTAAAGATTATTGCTGGCGCTTCAACCGGCGGGACTGTCGTTCTTGCCCGCGCTGACAGCGGTATTGAATCGGTCGAAGACTTCCCTGGCAAAACATTCATCACTCCGCGTGTAGGCTGTACACATGACGTGCAAGTTGAAACGTTCCTTAAAGATATGGGGATCACGTCTGAAAGAATCGGCGGGACAATGAAACACATCACTGGCAACCCAGCACAGTATCAAGCGATGTTTGAAACCGGCAAAGTGGATATCGCCGTAGCCCCTGAACCTTGGGCGGCTGTCCTTGAACAGGAAACCGGTGCGAAAGTGATCATCAATGCGGATGAAATCTCATTCGGAGAAACTCTTCCTGCATCTGTACTGGTTGCTTCAGGAGAAATGATCAAGAATAATCCTGAGCGTATCCAGAACATTGTGGATGCTCATAAAAAAGCAACAGAATTTATTCAAAAACATCCTGAAGATGCAAAACAAATCACAATCAAAGATGTTAAAGAAACAACAAAACAAGAATTGAGCAAAGAAGTTGTTGACAGTGCTTGGGAAAGAATCGGATTCACTTATGAAGTGGACTCAGAAGCAATCCAGGCTTTTGCGGATTCCTCTTATGAGCTGAAGTTCCTAAAAGAAAAACCAGACTTCTCTGACTTGATTGACAAACAATTTATCCAATAATCATTCGCGGCTGATCCTGGTATTCGGGTCAGCCGTTTTTAAGGAGGAAAAAGATAGATGAAGTGGTTTAAAAACGCACTCCTCTTATTGGCAGGACTGTTTCTTACTGCCTGTACCAGCCAGCAGGAAATTGAAAATTCTTTTCCAATGAGTATGGAAGTGGAGGACTTCACGGCAATCAACCAGGACGGCGCGACCGTTATGTTAGAAGACCTGGAAGGCCACATTTGGATTGCGGATTTTATTTTTACTAACTGTGATACCGTTTGTCTTCCGATGACCGCAAACATGGCACAACTGCAAGAGAAACTGAAAGAAAGCGGTGTGGAGATGAATGTTAAATTGGTTTCATTCAGTATAGATCCGGAAAATGACACTCCAGAAGTACTGGAAGAATACAGCAAGCGCTATAATGCGGATATGGGGCAATGGGAATTTCTCACCGGTTATACCCAGGAAGAAATTGAACTGTTTGCTAACCGTTCATTCAATACACCCGCAGCCAAAGCGGAAGGCTCCGATCAGTTCGTGCACGGTACTTCCTTTTATTTAGTGAGTGAAACTGGTATCGTCCTTAAACAATACGAAGGTGTCAGTGATCCACCTTTTGATGAAATCATTTCTGATATCAAGAAATTGAACTAATTCCCTCTAACTTCTGTTAATATACTAATGTATAATTTCCAATGAACTTTAAGTGCATATCAGCTAAGAGGAGCAGTGAATATATTGCATTACATTTTAAACAACACACTGACTGCGCGGTTTCCAAAATGGGGCAGCGGTGTTCTTTTATTGGCAGGGATAGCAGGGGCTTCCAAATATCTCGGTTCCCTTTTCCCTCTCGTAGGTAGTATTTTATTTGCCATTATGATCGGTATCATAATCAATAACACGACCGGGGTCCATCAGGTCTTCCAGCCTGGACTCTCGCTAACATTGAAGAAACTTTTAAAAGCGGCAGTTGTCATGCTTGGCGTCAGCCTCAGCTTTGCTGATATCCTGTATATCGGACGGCAGTCTTTGCTGATTATTCTGGTTTCCGTCATCTTGGGAATTGTCATCACCGTCTGGTTCGGCAAGCTGCTGAAGATGGATCGGAAGCTGACTTTACTTATAGGTGTAGGAACAAGTATTTGCGGGGCAACGGCAATATCTGCCGTCAAAGGGGTTATTGACTCAGATGACAATGAAACAGCCTACGCCATTTCCATCATCGTTTTCTTTAATCTCATTGCTTTTTTCCTTTATCCGGTAATCGGTCATATCCTTGACCTTACCTCTACATCGTTTGGAATCTGGGCTGGAACGGCGGTTCATGATACCTCTTCGTCCATTGCTGTCGGTTATGTGTATGGAAATGAAGCCGGCCAGGTAGCCACTACAGTTAAACTGGCGAGAACACTGTTTCTCCTCCCGCTTATCCTGGTACTTCCGCTTCTGTTAAAGAGCGAGAAACAAAATGGGTCTCAAGCTGCTAAAAAGGCTTTTCCCTGGTTTGTCCTCTTATTTCTGGGAGTAAGCGTCATTAACTCATTCGGAGTTATTCCTTCTTCTTTGGAAGAGATTGTGACAGAGACCGCCAAGTTTATCATTATCATGGTGATGGGAGCTGTCGGTCTTCAGGTGAACCTTAAACAGTTTGCCAAATTGGGGTTCAAACCTTTGATAGCCGGGCTTGTAGCATCCGTCACGGTCTCTGTGATCAGCTTAATTATGATTTTGTATGCACTTTAAGCTCAGACTTGATCTGAGCTTTTTTTATAGAAAGCTATTTTCATATAGATTGTTGCTATCGAAAAAATTTAAGGATCTGGATTTTCCCCTTGAACAAAAAGAATACCTTGTACTGCAGTACTCCTTCAGAATGAATCATTGGTATTTTACAATGGAGCCGCAGGCCAGCCTTTTTCCTGCGTCCCCTGCCGGCTGAGTCCGGTAATCATCCGGATTTTGATGGATGATGACTGCTTTCCCGACTACGTCTTTTGGACTGAATTTATTTGTGAAAAACGCCATTCTGGCATACCCGTTATTTGAAAATAACACCGGAAAGTCACCAGCATGATTTCCGTGAGGCTGATCGGTCGGATTCCAGTGCCCCCCTGCCGCTTTAAATGGTTCCTTTTCATCTCCCACTTCGCAGCTCCCACTTTCATGAAGGTGAAATCCATGAGGGCCGATTGGGTTTTGATCTCCTTTCCCCTCCTTGAATTCCGGCAGACCGTTTACCTCTATATGAACCTCCGTCCCATTAGGAACTTGCCTAAAAAAAACATACCCTTTCAAGTTAGGTGCCAAAGGGCCACCTTCAATTTGGGCATAGGAAATAGAAGGAACGCTTCTATACGGCGGATACCCATAGTGATACCCTTGCTGGAAACCATAATAATAAGTCATCTTTACTACACTCCTCCACTTACACTTCTGCCATCTATGATATGTAAAAACGCCCAGTTGCGTGAATAACTTACTTCTTGTCGAAGTTTAGCCTATAATAGAGAAAACAACTGAAGGAGAACTGTTCATGTCATCATCGGAGAAAAAGAAAATCAACCTTGCACAAGCAATGAAAGAGAAACTGGCCCAGAAAAAACAGCAGTCCGGCGGAAAACAGACCGGCATCGTAAAATCGACACAGCCGCTAAAAAGCCAGCTTACAAAAAAACCGAACAACCAAAAGAAAAGGACGGGGATTTAAATGGACGGCCAGAAGCGTGCCAATATCGCACCAGGAATCGAAGTAAATATCGTGTTAAAAAAAGACCAGAGATCCGGCAAAACAACGAGAGGGACTGTAAAAGATATCCTTACGAATTCTCCGACACACCCGCACGGCATCAAAGTCCGCCTTACGGATGGACAAGTGGGCAGAGTGAAAGAAATAATTAAATAACAGGGTATACATTACTAAGCAGTCATCCCTGCCTAGACCTGTTTTCGAGAAGCCAATTGCTGAGCTGCTGGACATGAGTACACTCTGAAAGTACCTTACTCCCCATTACGCAGCCCAGCTGGACACCAAGCAAGCGCCAATACAATCCAAAAATGCCGCCAATGCAGGGTATCAACAAAGATACTGTTGAATATCAGACCCAGCATGGCAGCGAAAATGATAATATAAAGCCCTTCATATTTCTTCGCTGCCACTAAAATGTTCACCAAGGACTTTATTAGGGTAACCAGAAGAAAAAGCATAAAAGAAAGAAACCCGATAAGCCCATTCTCCATTAAAATCCGAGCAAATAGACTGTGAGCTGAAAGGCTGAGGATGTGTTCCGTCTGTCCCGGCCCTGCTCCCAGTAAACTGGAGAAACCAAGAGTGAAAGCTTGTTTCTGGTTCTCAAATCTGTCACCATCATAGTTTTGCAAACTTAACCGTTCTTGCAATAAGTTTTCAATCAACGGTGTATTAATAAGATAGAAAAAGGAAGGCACACCAAATAGTGAGATAAGGACAATCGTGATCATCCTCTTTTTAAGAGGAACACTGCTCAAAAAGCTGAAATAACACAACACCATTATAACCATGGCGCCCCATGCAGCCCTTGAGTAACTTAATAAAATCCCCGTCAATAACAAGAGGAAGACCGTTAAATACATGAGCTTCTTTTTACCAGCAGAGACTTCAACTTTGTATAGTGCATACAAAGTTGGAATTGTGATAAAGGGCCCAAAAACATTGGGATCTTTGAATAAAGATTTGACTCTGCCGAACATCAGATACGAATCTCCATTTGGTAAAACCTGAAAATAAGCCAGTATGCCGACTGCCGCAGCTATAATGGCAGCAACCAGGTATCCCTGGAATGCACTTATCAGGAACCTTTCCTTGAACCGGCCAGACAGACCTGTCAAACAGATCCAAGAAAAAATAAGATACAGAGTGATGGCAAAATAATAAACCGCCCTAGGAATATCAACTGCAAAGATTAAAGAAAACAAATTTACAATGCAAAAAAGGCATAACAACAAGAGAGGAGTCGATAATTCCGGTGGAAATAGGTAAACCGATCCACCTAAACATAACACCATCAACAAGACCATGAGTAAATCATAAGGAGAGGGTTCCACCAGAACATAGGAGCTTGACATCATGATAATGAAAGTGAATCTAAGCGCCCAGCCCCCCCTCGACTCATTAATTTCCATGACTGCCATCCTCCTCCCTTACCCTAAGCTTTTTATTCATGGCAAACCAGGCGAACAACCCATAAATGATGTAACCAATTGCGGCAAAAATAGATATGCAAAATATCGACAATACTGGATCCTCAATATAAACAGCGCACACCCATATCGCAGAAATCATCAGTAATAGGGAAATAACCTTTCCCACTATTTGGTGAATCTGTGCCTCCACTACATAAAAAATTTTAGATACCGGCATTACAACCATGCGAGAAACACTGTACAAAGCCGCCGCCTGTAAATATCCTCCTGCCCCCTTCCACTCTTCCCCAAAAATCAGATCAATGAGAAAAGGGGTGATGAGGACAATTAAACCCACTACAGTAAAACTGATGAAAGCCATTTTCTGTATCGTCTTCTTAAATAGTTGCAGTAATTTCTTCTTCTCATCTCTTAAATATTGGACAGCCTGTGAGACATATACCTGTGAAACAGGATAGCTGATAAGCCCTTCCGGAATGATCAATATCTTCTGAGCCAATAAGTAGAGTCCTGCTGCTTCAGGGCCAAAAAAAGCAGCAAGAAAAAAAGTTGGAATCTGATCGCATACACTTTCAATAATATTCGACCAACTTGAGATAAGGGGAAATTTCTTGTATCTCCTCATTACACGTATTAACCCAGATATTGTTAATACGCTGAATGAGGGTAACTCCTTATTTTTAATCAAAAGCTTTAAGAAAGCGGCGAAACCCGTCAACCTTCCTGCCATATCTCCAACGAGCAAACCTATGAAATTAAAATTAAAAAGTCCCAGCAAGACTTGAGAGGCTGTCTGTCCTGAGTTCATGCTGACTTTAGCACTGGAAATCGTTTTAAAGGACTCCTTTCTGACCGACCATAAATTGAATGCTTCATAAAAGCCAATCCCCAGCAGACTGATGGCAAGCATCCATGAATAATGATCAAGGACTGGGGCATTGAACCAGGAACCAACCGGCAGCATACTACCGCTGACCCAAACCAATACACTGAAAATAAAAGCAATGATTAAGGATAATCCCAGCAGGTGAAACCCTTCTTCTTCACTTTTCGGAAGGGGAATGGCTTCTTCATATAAAAGAGATACAACAACCTTCAAACTGTATAATAACGAGAGGTATATAGACAATATGCCAAATTCGGCAGGGGTATACAAATAAGTCAGTATGGGGGTTGAAAGGAGAATCAGGCTGTTGGACACCAGCGTACCCGCTGAAAGAACCATAACACTCTTTGCGAATTTGCTGTTTTTTAATGCGTTCACCAAATCTGTTATGAACCCCACTGGACATTCCCCTTTTTTGCCGTCTTAGAACGCTTTTTTTACTCTCACCACGTCTTTGTAAGATTTTTTGTGTGTTTCCATTTGTCTTATTTATATCAATGTATGCCTACACGCACATCAAAATGTTTACGAATCCGCTCTCAAAGGAATAGGTACAAGTGAATTTAACCAAAGGAGATGAGATTGTGACACAGACTGATCTGAAGCAGGAAGTTCTAGATGTCCTTGATAACAGTATGGTAGGAACACTCGCTACTGTTGTGGGGAACAAACCTCATTCCCGATATATGACTTTTTTCAATGATGACCTGACACTCTATACACCGACCAGCAGTGAAACCCATAAAGCGGATGAAATTGAGCAGAATCCAAATGTCCACGTGTTACTGGGATATGAAGGGAAAGGGTTCGGAGACACTTATGTAGAAGTGGAAGGACGAGTGGAAATCAGTAAAGATGAAAGCTTAAAGAAAAAGCTGTGGAATGACGAAATGGAAAGATGGTTCAAAGGACCGGACGACCCGGACTTGATCATCCTTGAAATTCATCCTTCTCAGTACCGTTTAATGAATAACGGCGAAGAACCAAAGATTCTCGACTTGTAAGTTTGAAGAAAGGCAAGCGTCGCTTATGGCTATGTAGTTCAATTTAGAGGTACAAACCATAAAAATTCATAGTCTTTAGCATACGAATTCGCACCATTATTCGTATGCTATTTTTTATTGTTAGTACAGCATATCTTTTACTTTCCAATGTGTTTTCGTATCTAAAACCGTATACGTTTTCGCAATACTGAAATATATTTTGCAGTCTTTTGATTTACGTGGCGAATTCACATACGGAATGGTATAAAAAAACCATAACGGATTTTATCCACTATGGTTAATTCGTTTTTATAGAGATTAAGATATCTTAACTTCAAATTAAGCTCTTCGTTTGTACACTAGGCGATTCTTTATTCCAGGCCTCCTCCACCATGGAAGCAAGGACCAAAATAGTAAAAGCACAATGAGATCATATCATAAGGGAAGAATTTCCCCTTATAGAAGAATTGTCGAGGAAAATGGGTCAAATAAGGGGAAAATCTTCCACTACTAACTAAAAAAACATGAAAATTGGATTACTGAGCATAATTAACGGTAAATTCTTCACCTTATTTATCTCTCTCCAGCTAAATTCTACAGTTTAGCGGAAAAAATTCCCCTTATTTTAAGTCTCCTTTCTCTTCCCTTGTTGAAATGGAAGTATTATGTGATTTTTTTCATGAATTCATTAAAAGAATTCGTACGAGGTCAAGCCTGCTGCTGAGTCCTCTTAAGTAGATCAGCCTTCCCCTCTTCACCCCCTATTTATTTTTCACATGGCAGATGACCTGCACTTCATTTAAATTTTTTCGCAAATTAAAAAACTATCCGTTTTTTTACCAGGTAAGGAGGTAATATGGAAGTAGATGGATAATAGTGTAAGAGAGTATATTTTTTAGTTGCAGAAGTCAGCAGCATCAGGATTTTCTGATAAAAGTAAAAAGTGGAGCTGATGTTAGTGAGTTTAAAATGGATTGGGTTTATTTCGGTCTTTCTCGTGGCAGGTATCCTGGGGTTTATCTTTTGGTATGAAGTGTCACAATCATCCTCCGAAGATGGAAATGAGGAAACGGAATACTATGAAGCGGGCGCCGGTCAAGACGATTCAAACAGCATTCGGGAAGATGAGATCCCAAACACATTGAGTGAAGAAGATCTTCAGCAAAAAATCCATGATATGAGCCACCAAAAAGTGAAAGCGACTCCAAAGTGGGGCAGTCTGGAAATAACGCCTGAACGTATCGATCATTTAATCAATGTAGTGGAACAAGGGAACTATAAACAATCCCATGTGTATCTCGACATATTGTACGGCTGGAAAGAAGGAGATTTTTCCGAAGCCGATGAAGACCACAATACCATCTGGCGGCTTCAGGGCGGAACAATCGGTAAAGCAACCGGCGTGCTCTCCGTTGCTGAAGAACAGAAGTATATTGAAAAACACTTTCAATAAAAAAATGCCTTTCCCGCCGGGAAGGGCATTTATTATTGAAGTTACTCACCTAAATCAACATTGTGATAAACCTGTTGAACATCTTCCAGATCCTCAATCGCATCAATCAACTTCTCAAATTCTTCCTGAACGTCTTCCGGAAGGCTGATATCGCTTTGAGCAAGCATAGTCAACTCTGCAACCGTGAATTCTGTTACTCCTGCATTTCTGAATGCTTCCTGAACTGCATGGAATTGATCCGGCTCAGCATAGATGATGACCGCGTCACCCTCTTCAAGGATATCCCTTGCATCAACGTCTGCTTCCATAAGGATTTCAAGTGCTTCCTCTGCGCTCTTTCCTTCAATTCCGACTACAGCCGTGGAATCAAACATGTATGCCACAGAACCGCTGACACCCATATTTCCACCGTTTTTACCGAAAGCTGCACGCACTTCAGAAGCTGTACGGTTTACGTTATTGGTAAGCGCGTCCACGATGATCATGGATCCATTCGGCCCGAATCCTTCATAGCGCAGCTTGTCGAAATTCTCTTCTGTGCTGCCTTTCGCCTTTTCAATCGCACGGTCAATAATATTACGTGGTACATTATATGTTTTGGCACGTTCAAGAACAAACTTCAAAGCCTGATTGGATTCCGGATCCGGTTCACCCTGTTTAGCGACTACATAGATTTCCTTTGCAAACTTAGAATAAATACGACTCGTATTTGCGTCTTTTGAAGCTTTTTTTTCTTTAATGTTATTCCACTTACGCCCCATGTTTTCCACTCTCTTTCAAAAAGTTGCTAGTCTTCCTTTCTATTATAACGCAGTACCCATCCTGTTTCGAGATTATTTCCTTAGATTATAATGAATCTCCGGATGTGATCTTTCTCTCTCGTCGATGATTTCTACCGTAACCTTGTCGATACTTGTACTGAATTCTTCTGTGAAATGCTCTGTTACCTTTAAGGCCTCTTTTAAAACTGTGTTCCCCCCCTCTACCTTCCTACTGTTAAAATTATTGATAAGCCGGATTTCCGCTCCAGGTGCGTGACTCCGCGGGGCGGGCGGTGAGCCTCCTCAGCTTCGCCTGCGGGGTCTCACCTGTCCGCTGATCCCGCAGGAGGTCACACACCTTCCGCTTCAATCCCACTTGTATCGGTAATATCAAGGGTTAATAAACAAAGAATTCTCCAATTTAAAATAATACTAACAAGTTAACAACTCTCTACTCTATCAAAGGACGATTCATATAGACTCAAAGGTATTAGGCATTCTTAAATCTTGATTAAAGATAAATATACTCATAAAGATTGACTTGACTTCAGACTTTAATCATTTGAAAGTTCGCAAAACACTGTAGTCCACCGTTCCATCATTCATTCCGCCCCGCTCTTTATAATATTAACCAACCTGTACAATTATCAATGAATTTAATGGTAATAATTTCTAAAAACATTATTTCCAGTTACCTAGATTGAACTTAGAAAACACAACTATTATCTCTTTTATCCCGTCAATATATATGATATATTTTCAGAAAGTTCAGTTTTTACTACGACTTTAGGAGGAATGCTTATGAAGAGTACTATAAGATTAATTCCTTATGTCAAAGAAGAAATCATGGAAACTGCTTCCGAAATGCCGACAGGGGTCGATATGGTACAAGCCCCTCAAGTTTGGAAAGCTGGAGTGAAAGGAACCGGCATTACTATCGCTGTGCTTGATACAGGGTGTGATGTCCACCATGAGGAGCTGAAAGGAAGAATCGTCGGCACACGCAATTTCACCGATGACGACGATGGTCAGGAAGACAATGTGACAGACTATAACGGCCATGGTACACATGTCGCTGGGACAATCGCAGCCACTGAAAATGGACAAGGGGTTGTCGGAGTTGCACCCGAAGCCAACCTGCTGATTATCAAAGTCCTGGCTGGAGAACAGGGAAGCGGAAAGTATGATTGGATTGTCGATGGAATTCAATATAGCATCGATCAAGGGGTGGACGTCATCTCCATGTCGCTGGGCGGTCCTGCTGATTACCCACCCCTTCAGGAAGTCATCAAGCAGGCTGTGGCTAAAAACATCTCCGTTGTCTGCGCTGCCGGTAACGAGGGGGATGAAAATGCTGCAACAGATGAGTTCTCTTACCCAGCCTCTTATAACGAAGTAATTTCAGTCGGAGCCATCGACTTTGACAGAAAGTCTTCTTACTTTACCAACTCCAATAACGAAGTCGATCTCGTAGCGCCAGGTGAAAATATCCTTTCTACCATACCGGGTGGAAAATATGCTAAGTTCAGTGGCACATCCATGGCCGCACCTCACGTATCTGGGGCCTTAGCCTTAATCAAGCTTCTGGAGGAATCAAGCTTTGACCGGAGTTTATCAGAATGCGAATTATATGCTCAGCTTGTGAAACGGACCATTCCACTTGGATACCCAAAAGCGTTGGAAGGCAACGGCCTCTTGTATCTGACTGCGCCTGACCTGTTGATGGATTATTTGCAGCAGGCCCAATTGTCATTAACGGTCTGATAAAACACTGATTAGTGTAAAAGGAGACTGGATTCAGTCTCCTTTTTTATTTGGAAAAATGCTTGATCAGGTGCCTGCTGTATACAGAGGATACGTTCTCATGCAGAAAATAAAAAAGCGAAATCAAGGGTTATGTAATGACGTCCCTGATTTCGCTTATCTTGATTCAGCAGCCAGTGCCAAGCCAATTGCAGATGAACTTTCTCTCCTGGGATACTGATTTCCTTCAGAACCCCACGAACCGGCAGGCCGCTGCTTTTTTGTATTAACGCAGTTTACTTTCCACCTGCTGACATACTTCATCTGCGCTTAACCCGTTAGCTTCAACAACGGAACCTTGTGTAACTGCGTTTGAGATCCCCATTACATTGGAATCCAGCCCCGTCACTACACAGCAGTCACAATTTTGCGCATCAGACTCCTGCTTCAGTTCCACAACATCATGACCTTTTTCACGAAGTGCTTGTACAACATTTTGAAGAGATTCTTCTACTCCAATTCTTGACATGTCTCCACACCTCCTTAACATACTTATAGGATTTTCTATCCTCGGCGTTGGTATTCACTTTATTTTTTGTTTTTTTGTTTCCCACTTTTCTTTTGGCTCTGGCTTTGGCTGTTTCCAGTCTGGAAGTCATCCGTACTAAATTCCACGTCATTCTTCCCTTGCTGTTTCGCCAGCTGTTGTGAAGTTTGTTCCAAATTCTGTCTTCCTGGTTTGCTCATATCCAATCCTCCTCGGTCCTATCTTGTCTGCACAATTGACTGCAGCTCCGGCTTTCGAAATTAGTCTTTGCAATTTTTTCATATTTTATAAGTCCGTTTCCAAAGGCAGCGAACAAGTTTAGCCCCTTTTCAACGGGGTATTAAAGAAGTATAAGAACAATATTGGAAGGATGGATTTATATGGATCAAAAACTACAAGAACTTATTGATGGACTGAATGAAGACTTGGCAAACGAATATACAGCACAAATTATGTATACAAATTATGCTGCAGTCGTTTCCGGCCTGCACCGCGGAGTGTTAAAGCCGTTCTTTGAAGGAGAAGTCGGCGATGAGCAAGGGCATGCTCTATACCTTGCAGAAAAGATCAAAACACTTGGCGGTACTCCGACAACCACTCCAGCTCCTGTAAAGCAGACTGATGATGTCAAAGAAATGCTTCAGGAAGCCCGCAAAGCGGAAAAAGAAACAATCGACCGTTACAAAAAACGCAAGCAGCAAGCAGAAGAACTGGGTTACACAGAACTGGTCGTAAAACTGGAAGACCTCATTACCGACGAAACGCATCATATGGAAGAGCTGGACCGTATGCTGATGGACCCGGTATTTCAATAAAAGTTAGGAAAAAAGCTTTCTCCGGAATTGGAGAAAGCTTTTTATTGTGTGGTGCTGTATGAACACACCATGGAAATGTCCATTTTTATGCGACGATTTTTCTCTTAATATAAGGCTTTTTTCGTAAACTTTGTTGCTATTTAATACAAATTTTAAAAAAATCTACTTAATTAACCAGAAATAGCCTGATAAACAAGGAAGAAAAGAGCTAATTCACCCTGTTCAGAGAAAAAAGCCCTTGTCTCCAAGGGAAAAATCCGGCTCTTTGGATTTTTCCGAGAGCAACAATATATACGAAAACAGCGTAATATAAAATTAGATGGCCTCATCACTCGTTCATAAGACTAGTTTTTCTCCTGTAATGAAATTAGTTGGTCTCATGGTGGTGAAAAATACGTTGTCACCATCTAAACCACCGTATAATCCTGCCATTCCTCAGGGAACAGCGCCTGGTATTTCGGGGTTAAATATCGGTCATCAACAAGCACAATTACCCCCGTGTCTTCCTCCGTCCTGATCAGCCTGCCGCCTGCCTGCAATACTTTATTCATTCCGGGCAGTATATAAGAGTAGTCATAACCATTTTTCCCTAATGCATTAAAATGATCTTTGATGATATCCCGTTCCGGTCCGAGCTGCGGGAGGCCCACACCTGCCACGATAACGCCGTTCAGACGGTCGCCTTTCAGGTCGACCCCTTCGGAGAAAATACCGCCCAGAACCGCAAAGCCAATCAGGGACGACTTCCGATTTGGCTGGAACGCATCCAGAAAACTTTCCCGTTCTTCTTCCGTCATTTGGGCGGACTGAAGGATGACATCAACATCAGGCGAAGTTTCCATAAAGGCTTCATATACCTCATTCATATATCGATAGGAAGGAAAGAAATAGAGATAATTGCCCGGACGCTGCTTCAACAACTCATGTGGAAGACTTACAAGGGGGGCGATACTTTTCTCCCTGTCCCTATATCTTGTGGAAAGCGGCTTGATGTAAATATCCCAGTTCTCTCTGGGAAACGGGGAAGGTATTTTAAAACGGTAGTCGTCAGGTCCTCCCCCCAGCAACTCGAAATAGTAATGAAAGGGTTGGAGGGTCGCTGAAAAGAAGATGGCTGATGAAAAGCTTCTGCTTGTATGGCTTAATAGATCAGACGGGTCCAGGCAGTAGAGCCTGAGTGACAGATCCCTTTTACCCCAATCAACATAGGTGACAAAGTTTTCATTGTATAATGCAGAGACTTTAATAAAGGTGTGAGCAGCAAAATAGGTATCAAGCAAAATGCTGTCTCCGCTCTGCCCTGTCAATTCTGCTTCGGCTGCTTTCAAAAAGCTATGAAGAAGGTCTGCCAGTTCAGCAAATGGTTCTTTATAAACCGTTGTTCCTGTTTGTTCACACTGCTTGCGCAAATTGATAAAGAAACGGTTAATCTCATGTGAGCTTGTATACAATTCGTTGTTTATCCCCTTGAAATTCCGCTTAAGTTCCAAGAAGGCGGATTTACTCAACTCTGCTGAAAACATCGCCCTTCCCCGGTCAACGAGGTTATGCGCTTCATCCGTGAGAAGGACTGTCCGTTTTTTCTGGGAGTCTGACAGCCTTTTCAAAGAAACTCTTGGGTCGAAAATATAGTTATAATCGCAAATGACCGCGTCCGCAATATAAGAAAGGTCTATGGAAAATTCAAATGGACACACTCGGTGTTTTCGGCTGTATTTTTCTATCACAGGTCTGGTCAGCCGTGTTTCATTTTCAATGATGTCCAATATGGCCCCATTGATCCGGTCGTAGTATCCCTCTGCAAATTGACATACATCACTCTGGCAAATTGTTTCTTCTTTTAAGCACGCCTTGTCTTTCGCCGTAATGGTCAGCGTCTTTGCGGACAAGCCCTTTTCCTCTAAAAGCTCAAATGCTTCTTCGGCAGTGGTCCGGGTGATCGTCTTGGCTGTTAAGTAGTATAGTTTATCGACGGTTCCTTCCCCCATTGCTTTTATGCTGGGGAAAATGGTGGAGATCGTTTTCCCCGTCCCGGTTGGAGCGTTCGCAAATAGGGTTTTCTTTTCTGTTATTGTCTTATAGACAGCGCCGGCAAGGTTTCGCTGGCCTTTTCTATACTCATGAAACGGGAACTCAAGATCGGCAGCCGTTTGATTTCTCTTCTCTTTATGATCTGAAATCAGTTTGGCAAATGGATAGTATTCTTTTACCGTTGTTTCCGCAAAGTCCTCAAGCTGTTCCATCGTGAAGTGCTGCAGGTAATGAATCGTTTCCTCTGTATCTGCGGAAATGTAGGTGAGCCTGACACTGATCTTCTCCAGTTGATGATCTTTTGCATAGATGTAGGCATAAAACTTTCCTTGCGCCCAATGAACAGGATGAGCATCTTCCATAAGTTCCCCGAGATTTGAACGGGTTGATTTAATTTCATCAATGGTTACGTCTTCTCCATCGAATATCAGGCCGTCACATCTTCCTTCCACAGTGAACAGTAGATCCTTGAAGTGCAGCTCGGTGCTCAGGAACTCTTCTGCAAGGTCTCCCTCTTTGTAAGCCTTCTGGATTTTTTTGTGCAGCCGGGTACCCTCTGTCATGGTCGAGGACGTCTGAAACCGCTGATCGATGCTTCCACTTTTATAAACATACTCCACCAGATTTCTGACAGACACTTTCACTTGCTTCAAACCACTTGCCCCCTTAAAAAACTTGCTCCCCGAAAGCTTTTACAAGAAACTTGCTCAGCAAACGAGCCGTATGCCGCTGGCTGACTTGCAAATCTGTGATGCTGTAAGAGTCAACCTGTTTTCTTAATGAATACTACCTTAAGATAATCTCCCTGTTTGAACTGGCTTATCGTTCTGAAATCATCAGGCAGCGAGAATTCTTCCATCATCTTATAGGAACTACCGCTTTCTTTGAATGCTTTGTCTATATAGCCTTTGAACTTTTTCATATCAAAGTTGCTGGCATTTGTAGAGGCGACAATGATACCGTTTTTTTCTGTGATGGCAATCGTTTGTTTCAATAAGTCCGTATAGTCCTTGGCTGCAGAAAAGGTGTGTTTTTTCGACCGTGCAAAGCTTGGTGGATCAAGGATGACCATATCAAATTTCAGCTGCTTTTTAATGGCGTACTTAAAATAATTGAAGACATCCATGACAATGATGTCCTGTTCTTCATAATCAAGGCGGTTGATGCTGAACTGCTCGATGGTTTTGGCTTCACTGCGGTTGGCCAGGTCGACACTGGTCGTTTTCGCCGCACCTCCGGCGGCTGCAAAGACTGAGAACGCTCCTGTATAGGAAAATGTATTGAGGACTGTTTTTCCTTTCGCATACTTGTCCCGGATCAGTTTTCGTACATCGCGCTGATCAAGGAAGACACCGACCATGGCCCCCTCATTTAAGTAGACGGCAAAGTTGACTCCGTTTTCCTTGACGATGAGCGGAAACTCGGCACGTTCACCTGTAACGAAGTCGTCCTCTTCAATATATTTTCCACTCTGGGCAAACCTCTTCTTTTGATAAACCCCTTTGATATCTGCCAACTGCTGCAGAGAGAGGATGATATCGTTTTTGAATTGATAGATTCCCTCACTGTACCAGTTGATCAGATAGTAACCATCAAAGTAATCGATAGTCAGGCCGCCGATGCCGTCGCCTTCGCCGTTGAACACCCGGAAAGCGGTCGTGTCATCACTCTGAAAGAAGTGCAGTCTATGGTTGATGGCATTTTTCAGCTTTCTTTCAAAGAACCCCTGATCAATGCGTTCTTCTTCTTTCCAGCTTAAAACCCAGCCTAACCCTTTGTTCTGTTTACCGTAATAACCTCTGGCGATAAATTGCTTACGCCCGTCAACAAGCTTGATGATGCTTCCTTCTTCTTCAAGTCCTGCTGTTGAGGCAAGAGCCTCTTTACTGATGAGCGGGTAGCCTTTTCTGAATTTATCTTCAAACTTTGAATGAACCGTCAATATAATATCTTTCATCATTTCATCCTATCCTTTGTATATTTTAGCTGTAACTACATATATTTCTCAGAGAGAGAGACAAGCGTACACTTCACCACTTTAAAGCACTGAGAGGGACAGTCCCTCTTAGCGCTTTAAAATGATAAAGCAAAGTGGTTTAATTTCACATTGCATTTCCTATAAAGGATATGTAATATATTCATTATCGCATTTTTCACGTGCAGGTAAAAATAATTCATAAAGGAATGTATTTATGAGAGAACGAATCATTTTTTTCTTTGTAGGGTTACTCATCCTGACATTAGGGGTTGCATTAATAATAAAAGCCAATTTAGGGGCATCATCCTGGGATGCACTGGCAGTCGGAGAATCCACGACGTTCGGGATCACCGTTGGTACCTGCGTCTTTATAAATGGAATCATCCTTATCTTCATCAATGCTTTTCTGTTGAAAAGGAGACCGGAAGTATTTGCCGCCCTTTCAATCTTCATTATTGGTTTGTTGATTGATTTCTGGCTGCTGATCGGTTTAAAAAACTTCGCACCGGAAAATCCAGGGGTTCAATGGGCCGCACTTGCGGTTGGGATCCTCGCGCTCGGCATCGGGGTCGCGGTATACTTGCAGGCCAAGTTCCCTTCCAGCCCAATGGATACCATCATGATTGCAATATCAGAAAGGTTTGGGTTAAGCCTGAGGAGTTCACGCATGATCAGTGAAGGACTGGCGCTCGCACTGGCGGTGGCGTTCGGTGGTGCAGTCGGAATCGGGACCATCATCGTTACACTGTCACTTGGGTTTATCGTCCAGTTTTTCTTCCCAAAATTTGAACGATTGCTGCATGGCTGGAGCGAGAAGCTTTCTTTTAAGTAGCTCATTTGATATAGTGATTACTGGAAAATATACGCTTATGGAAACTGCCGTCTCAGGCAGTTTCTTTTACTATCTGGTCAGTATGAAGGACTGTACTGGATTCTATATCACCTTTTTTGGAGGACAACATGACTAATAGAAATAAAGGCATCCTGCTCCTGCTCGTTTCATCGTTCGGTTTTGCGATGATGGCTGCTTTTGTAAAGCTGTCTGGAGATTTGCCGACCGTTCAAAAAACACTGTTCCGAAACCTTGTTTCCGCAATCATTTCATTCGGCTTCGTTCTTTACTACAAGGAAAGATTTTTTGGTAAAAAAGAAAATCAGAAGATCCTGCTCCTGCGTTCAGCCCTCGGGACACTCGGAATTGTGTTTTTCTTTTATGCCATCGATGAGCTTGTACTCTCCGATGCAGATATGCTCAATAAATTGAGTCCTTTCCTGACCATCATCTTTTCGGCCATATTTCTGAAAGAAAAAGCCAGGTCGTTCCAGATCATTGCCATCATCATTGCATTTCTCGGAACACTTCTCATTATCAAGCCTCAATTTTCTGTAGATATCATCCCGTATATAGCCGGGCTTTTATCCGCTGTGTTTGCTGCCGGCGCTTACACTGTGCTGCGGGTATTGGGGCAGAAAGAGAAATTTTATACAGTGGTATTTTACTTTTCATTCTTTTCTACAGTCGTACTTCTGCCGTTTGTAATCATGTTCTATGAACCAATGGAAATCGAGCAGCTTATCTATTTAATACTTGCCGGAATTTTTGCGACCCTTGGGCAGTTCGGCATCACCATCGCCTATAAGTTTGCGCCGGCTAAGGAGATATCCATTTTCTTCTATTCCACCGTTGTGTACTCAGCGCTCATCAGCATCGTCTTATTCGGCCAGATACCGGATTTCCTGAGCATCGCTGGTTACATCATCATTTTTAGTGCCTCATTCTACATGTTCCTCAAAAACAAAGAAGAGGACAAAGCAACAGCCTAGGCACTTTATTACACTAAAGCACTAAGAGGGACTGTCCCTCTTAGTGCTTTAAAGTGTTGAAACATACAAAAGGAGTGCGGTTCATGATGAGCCGCACTCCTTTAATGTTTAAGGAAACCCTAATCACTGGATACCCTTGCTTTTCAGATGATTTTTTCTGTGCTTTCATCCCTTTTTAAATCTTTAGACTGTCTTACTAAGGGTAAGCTTATTTTCACTTCCGTCCCTTTTCCAGGTTCACTGTGATATGTGAGTTTCCCTTCCATTGCCTCAATGATCCGCAACGAGACCATGGTGCCCAGGCCGGTTCCCTTATCCTTGGTTGTATAAAACAGGGTGCCAATCCGGCTCAACTGTTCTTTGGTCATTCCTTTACCATTATCTTTTACAGTAATCCCTGCTTCCTGTCCTTCAGATTTTAATGAGACATCAATCCTGCCCCCATGATCGGTCGCTTCAATGGCATTCTTGATGATGTTGACAAGGGCCTGTTTGATTTGATTACGATCGGTAAAAAGATACACCCCTTCCTCAAGGTCGCTGTGAAGTTCAACTCCCTGCTTGATGGCCAGTGGATGCAGAAGGGCCACAACATCTGACAAAGTCACGGACAAGTCAAGCCTTTCTATCTTTTCGAATTGTGGTTTAGCGAAATTCAAGTAATCATTGATAATCGCTTCAGCCCGAGCCAACTCACTTAAAACAAGACTGAGATATTTATAGTTGTCATTCTGTTGTTTTTCCTGACCTTTCATCAATTGAAGAAACCCTTTCACAACCGTAAGCGGATTACGAACTTCATGTGCGATGGATGCGGCTAGTTCTCCAAGTGTATTCAGTTTCTCAGCCCGCTGCATTTCTTTTTTCATCATCCGCCTTTCAAGGACAGCTTCGTGAAGCATGGAAGCAAAGCCTATTGCGACTATTTGAATAAGTCCAAACATCAGCACATAGATGGTCAGTTCCTTAATGTCATAGACCGGGTTATCTGAAAAATAAAGCCAGGACATCAAAATCGACAACATGATAAATGACGGCCAAGTGCCCAACCAAATCGCTGTGATAATTCTTCTCCTTACCTGATGTCTCCAAAACCGTTTAACATAAAAGAAAGGAACAGAGGCAGCGAGAGTCGCACTAATATATCCAAACAATAGAGCGTCTCCTCCCATAAAAGTCCTTGCTCCAATGATAGAAAGAAACGTTATCACGCCCGCTACCGGACCGCCATACAAGAAAGACAAGACGAGCGGGACATAGCGGAGGTCCCAATAAAGCCCGTAACTGTAATAAGAGACTGCCAGACATAATATTGCCGAAACACCATACATCATTCCGATAAAATAGGACGAATTACCAATGCGCCGGTTTTCAAAAAAAGAACTGTACACCAATATTGGGGCCAGAATGATAAAAACATGAAGTAACAGTTTCTCAGCAAGCATATGAATTTCCTCTTCTCTAGTAGTATATTCATAGAATACGACAATTATCGCCAATCCCCTGCCTGTGTTTGCAATAATTTGCTCACTGACCGTATATAAATCACAATTATCAAGGGAGACATTGTTTTATGCCGGAAGGCTTTATGGCCGCTTCACCGCTCACTCTATTAAACTTCGATATACAGAAAAGGACCTCCCAACATAGGAGGTCCTTCATTTACCGATTAGAATTATGATACTTTCTCGTGATCAGGTTTTGCTTCGTTTTCCCAATAATCAGCATTCTTGATTCCCAGCTTAACTGGATCGAATACTGGATCAAGCCCCGCTTTCTTCTGCTCTTCATAGTCTTTCAAAGCTTTTAAAGCCGGTTTGTAGAGAAGGACAATCGCAATCATATTCAGCCACACCATGATTCCAAGTCCTACATCACCCATAGCCCATGCAAGACCGGCCGTTTTCACTGCACCATATAACGTCGCTCCAAGAAGGACGATCTTTAATGCGGTAATAGCCATTTGATTGTTCTTCCCTCTGAAAATGTAGGCTACGTTTGTTTCAGCAATATAATAATAAGCCATGATCGTTGTGAAGGCGAAGAAGAATAGTGCCACTGCCACAAATCCTGCCCCGAATCCAGGAAGGACACTTTCAATGGCTGCCTGTGTATATCCAGGACCTGCTTCGACCCCTTCAAGGTTGCTGACGATCATTGTGCCATCAGCCTTTTCAACATTGTAAGCTCCTGTAAAAAGAATCATAAATGCTGTAGCCGAACATACAAGCAGCGTATCAATATAAACAGAAGCGGATTGGACAAGCCCCTGCTTCGCTGGATGGGAAACTTCCGCTGCCGCTGCTGCGTGCGGGCCAGTACCTTGACCGGCTTCGTTGGAATAGATTCCGCGCTTTACACCCCACGCGACAGCCATACCGATAATTCCTCCGAAGGCTGAGTCCATTCCGAATGCACTTTTAAAAATAAGAGCAAATACACCAGGAAGTTCTGCAATATTCATGATAACGATGATCAAAGATAGGAAAATGTACCCCACCGCCATGAATGGTACTGCATACTGAGCAACCTTGGCAATACGCTTAACCCCGCCAAATATGATTACGCCCAGAAGGACGACAAGCGTGATGGCTGTGATCCATTTGTTAAGGCCGAACGCATTTTCAAGACCAAGTGCAATTGAGTTGGATTGAATCCCCGGCATCAATAATGCCATTGCTAAAATGGATGCTACCGCAAAGATGACACCGTACCATCTCCAGCCCATTCCTTTTTCAATGTAGTAGGCAGGTCCCCCGCGGTACTGTCCGTCCTGCTTCACTTTGTAGATCTGAGCAAGAGTCGATTCAATAAATGCCGAGCTTGCCCCGATGAAGGCAATCGTCCACATCCAGAAAACCGCTCCAGGTCCTCCAAATGCAATAGCCGTTGCCGTACCGGCGATATTACCTGTACCTACACGTCCTGATAATGATAATGCCAAAGCTTGGAACGATGATACCCCTGCATCTGAACTCTTGCCTTGGAACATCAATTTGAACATGTCTTTAATGTGTCTTACCTGAAGAAAACGAGTCATAATTGAAAATACAAGTCCTAATGCCAAAATCAGATAAATGACGGGCGAACTCCACAATATCCCATTAAGCCAGCCAACAACTGCTTCCAAAAATACTCCCCCTTTAAAATCAGAATTTTGTTTCTATTTGAATTATATTTTATAACCGGCTATTTAGACAATCTTTTTTTAAAATTAAATTTTAATGGCAGGAGTCCATTTAATCAAGAGGATTTATGAAATTATCACGTAAAAACCCCTGCTGAAGTTTCAGCAGGGGCTTCTTTTCTTAAATGTCTCCTCGGTAGTCATTTCTTCTGGAATCTACCTCATCTGCATTTTCAGAATTCTTATAGTCTCGCCTTTCTTTCTCAGAACCCATGCCTGCAGTGTCAGTCAAGCCTTCCTGGCCAGTCGCATACGTCCCATTAGCAGCTTGATGATCCAGTTTATCTTCACCTTGTACTTTTGAGGAACCATTTTTATTCAAATGAACCTCTTCTTTCTTCACAGTATCACTGATATGTTCCGTTTCTTCTGTTGTTCGTTTACCTACCACAACTTCATCCGTCACAACTGGTTTCTTCTTGACTTCCACTCTTTCTTCAACAACCGGTATTCGTATTTCCTCATCTTCACCCAGTTCTGCGGAAGTATTTCTCATTTCCCCATCTTGGACATGTCTCTTTTCCACATATACTTCTTCATGCTTCACAGGCACATCCACACTTCTTTTCTCTTCCACTACTTCTTTCCCGATGGAAACCTCTCCGGTCTTCACTTCTTCTTTATCTACATTTAAGCGCTCTTCACGAAGCTCCATAGACTGTTCTTCCGTTGTGTCAGTGGTCCAGTCTGCTGTATAATCCTCTCCGCCTGTATCCGGCCTGCTGAACCCAGCTTTATCATTTTCCATCTCGACGCGGGAATCTCCCTCTACTGCAATAAGGATTTTACCGTCATGCAATTCTGATTCATAACTTTTCGCTTCAGCATCTGAAAGCCCATATTTTGACAAGCGGTTTTCTGAATGATCTTCTTCATCCAAGGTAAATGCTTCTTTGATTTTATCCCACATGGATTCGTCATGGGACTCTGTTCCATTATGGTGCTCTACTTGAAGGCCAGTCTTGTTCTCCAATGAACCTAACTGGTCTCTATTCGACACGACCAGGATTTCTTCAGGGGAGTATCCTTTTCTTGACAGTTGTTCCACTACGGCTGCAGCTTCATTAGTTGAATCATATGCTCCAATAATGTGTTTTTCCACTGTAAATTACCTCCCTTGATTTTTATGCTACATAAGAAAAGTTACCCGGGTGGTCGGATAAAAAACGTTTTCCTCTCCTAAAAATGTTTCCAACTTTCCTATTAATTACATGTTTAGATTAGGCTCTTTTCTAAAACTTTGTTGCTATAAAATATGAAGTTCAAGAGATATGGCCATAATTTACAGATATCCCCCTGTTAAACAAGAAAGCCTTGTTCAGTTAGATAAGCCCTTGTACCTGAAGGGAAAAATCCGGCCCGTTGGATTTTTCCGAAAGCAACAATCTATAAGAATACAGCCTTAGATTAAGAGAGTCTGATGGGAAATTTTTTACGTAAAAAAGCCGCTGCTCTTTAGCAGCGGCTTTTACGGGATTGAGGACCCTTTCTATTATTCCAGTTAAAATCTATCTTTTTGTTTATTTTTCAGATTGGAAGGTTCCTCTTCGACCGGACTGCCAACCAACCCTTCCTGCCCAGCGGAATATCTTTCAGCTTCCGGTGTTCCGAGCTTTCCTCCAAGCGTGTTGCCGACATTTCCACCGATGGTATCCTCTGTTGTATCCACGTTACCGGATCTCAGGTCCTCAGGTTCAGCCCCGTGATTTCCGACACTTTTTCCTGCCGTCGGAGAACTTTGATAGCTTTCCGTTGACGTCTGGTTCCTGACCGCGTTTACTTCCTCCCTATCATCTTCACCTGACACAGGCTTGATATTCGCACCGGTATCCACCACCTCACCACCGTGGCTCAGTACATATTTATCCTTTGCTGCTACAGCAACAAGAATTTTGCCGTCTTCAAGTTTTGATTGATAGGTACCAACTTGATTGAGCGGTATTTCATATTGTGATAAATCATTGGTTGATCCTTCATGTTCCTTGACCATGAACGAGTCTTTAATTTTATCCCAGAGGCTGCGCGATTCATGGTTCACATCGGGGTGTTCCACATGAAGGCCGGAAGTATTGTCCAATGTATTAATGTCATCCCTGTTTGAGATCACGAGAATATCCTCTTCTGTATATCCGTCTTTTGTAAGGCTGTTAATGACATCCATTACTTCTGTAGTAGAGTCATACGCTCCAACTATACTCTTTTCCATTCGTAGTACCTCCTTGCAATCCTATTGATTGGGATTTGGTTACACAAAAAATTTACCCTTTCGAAAATGGGAATAAACCATTCGCTCAAACCAAGTTTTTCCACAAAAAGAGAGTTTGTACGTTTTTCTTTCTTCAGAAAGGGTAGAGAATATGAACACTATTTATGGAAAAAGAGGAGATACTATGACGATTGCTACTGAACACCGTTTATTGACCAAAGAAGATATGACCAACCCTGACAAGGTACCACAATGGGTGATGGACGAATATAAAACATTCCGAGACACCGTCACGGATAAAACCTTTCCGTGCTACTTCGGGATGTCCGGTGAGAAAAAAGGTGAACTGAGGTACTCATATATTACCCATGACGACTGGTCTAGCCTGCCTAATACGTTGGAACAATTCATTTCTTTATTCGACAGTCCTAAATTGATCCGGCATGGCTTATTCTTATTTGTAGAACCTGAAAAAGAAGAAAAGGATATTCCTTATTATCGCGAATACTTCTGGAACATCCTTCAATTTCTACATGATAAAGATACAAAGCCATGGCCTAAAGACTATCCACAGGATCCGGATCATCATCTCTGGGCGTTCTCTTTTGCAGAGGAGCCTTACTTCGTATTTGGCAACGCTCCTGCCTACAAACAAAGAAAAACAAGGGACCTCGGCAATTCCCTTGTACTGGGCTTTCAGCCAAGAAGGATATTTGATGGGCTTGAAGGGACTTCAAAAGGAGGCGTTATGTCACGAGAGAAAGTCAGGGAAAGAGTAGAAAAATGGGACAACCTCCCAAAACACCCAAACATCAGCCATTATGGGGACCCTGAACACCGTGAATGGAAACAGTATTTCATCGGGGACGATGTGGAGCCCATTACAGGAAAATGTCCATTTCATCATAAATGATAATTGAAGAGACTATAAACTGTTTTTTATGATGTGAGACTTGAGGACTCTGGATGTGGTATGGATACTTTGACTGAAGTGAGGGGCACTGCCCTTTGACGAAGCCTGAAATCCTCTGTGCTGGATGCTTGATTTTAGGGATGGGACAGGTGTAAGGCGAGTCAATTTCACTTACCAGGGTATACTTTTTGTTTTACTGAGGGCCAGAGCATTGGGCTAAGCACTAATTCATCAGCAGAATTTGTTAATATTAAACGAAAGAGCGGCCCTATGCCGCTTTTTTAGTTTGCCCTCTTCTTGCGCATGGTACATGTTGGGACTATTCAAGGCATCTTTGGAATGATCATATCACTTCAAGCCCTGATAGTCCCTGTATTGTATGGTATTCGGCTAATCGTACCATTATAGATTCAAATTCCCTTCTGTAATGGTATGTTTCCTTGCTAATCGACCCATTATAGACCCACTTTCCCTTCTGTAATGGTACGTTTCTCCGGTATTCATATCATTATAGACTCAGATTCCCGTCTGCAGGTGCACGTTTCTCCGCTTTTCGTACCCCTTCACACTCGATCTCCTTCTCATAGGGTCACGGTTCTGGTTTAATATCCAAATTACAAATTATGCATATTCCTTGCCAGTAAAAGCCAAATTAAGCGCAAGGAGGATGAATGATGAAATTGTCACGTATTCTGATACTGCTGTTACTGGGTTTTTCCTGGCTGATCCTTCCGCTAGCAGGATGGAAATCCATTAAGCGCTTTATGCCGGCATCTTTGTTCATGAGTATATTTGTATTGGTTGAGGATGCTGTTGCTGAAAAATGTAAGTGGTGGATCGTGTACCCCAATTTTTCCTCAAGGCTGAGAGGCATTATCCCTTTTGCAATAGGCCCGTTCTTCACCGGAAGTATTTTCATCCTTAAATACACCTATGGGAAACTCCCATTGTTTCTGTTTCTGAATTTGGTTATGGATACATTTTTTGTTTATCCATTTTATAAATGGTTTAAGAAACTCGGTGTCTGGACACTGATCCGTATGAGTCAACTTCAGCTACTGACTTTTTTCTTGACGAAATCCATGCTGATGTACGGTTTTCATCATTTTTTCATAGCTAAAAGGGAATCAGACCATTAAAAAGAACGTTGAGTAAAAATCTTCTCTAACGTTCTTTTTGTTGTGCAGTTAAAGTAACTTTTCTTTAATAGGCATGTCTCTATGCTTTATTCCTATAAGAAATGTGCGGACCATTCTTTCCAAACTCTCATCTACACTCAGGTCCAGACCGAATCCACTCTTTTGCTCCAAAGAGGCGAACCCGTGAAACAGGCTGCGCATCCCTCTTACGGCATGAAGGGCATCTTCTTTTGAGAGTTCCAGGTATTTCAGTGTTTCAAGAGCCAAATGAACAATTTGACTTCCTGCTTCCTGTACATCATTATCCCTTGGATCAGGAGCCAGCAATGCTGCTTCATATAATCCGGGATGTTTACGGGCAAAAGAAAAATAAGAAGTTCCCAACGCCTGAACCGCATCATCCCCCTCTTTTTCTTCTGTTGCTGATTTCATGTCCTGATAAAGGCCATTCAAGGCGTGGACAGCCAGGATTGTTTTCAGCTCATCTAATCCCTTGATGTGGTTATATAAAGAAGGGGGGCGGATTTGCAGTTCTTTCGCCAAATTGGCGATCGTCACTGACTCCATTCCATTCCGATCAGCCATTTTTCCCGCTGTATCCACTATTTTATCTTTTGTAAGTCCCATTCTTGGTGACATCGAAATCCCTTCCTTCCTGCAATGCTCGTTTGGCATACTGAATCGCCTTTTCGATATGAGCCGCCGGGTTTTCAAGCATTCTACCATGTCCTACAGCCAGCAGGGAAGGATTATGGCTTTTAATTTTTTCTGCACTCAGCAGGGCCGTATCCTTGCACCACGTCGCCATGGCAGGAAAGGGGAATGTAATCACCAGCTGTCCCGCCACGGCTGCACGGCCCCTTGTCTGAAAAGCATCTCCTGCAATCAGAGAGTCATCTCTGGTATCAAGAAATGACATGGAGCCAGGGGTGTGGCCAGGTGTTTCACTGGCTGATAGAGACCCGATTTTGTCACCGTCATTCATGAAGAAATCCGCCTTTGTTTTAAGCTTTTCAGGCAGCCCGCCCTTGATTGGTTTTGGCGATTCGCCTGGATCCAGGCTCCTGTCACCCCTCATTAATCGTTCCTCACGTGCAGGTACCCATACCTCTAATTCAGGAAGTGCAGCCTTTAGTTTATCCAGGGCACCTATATGATCAGAGTGTACATGGGTCAGTAAAACCCTCTTAAGCGGCTTCCCAATATTCTCAACTGCCTTTAAGATATCAGCTGCACAGAACGGCAAGGCTGCATCGATCAAAGTTAAACTGTCCTCTTCTTCAACCAGGTAGCAATTGACCGGAAAAAATTTCGGCATGAAAGCTAATTGATATAGGTGATTTCTTTTAGTTACTTGCATAAGTGATTTCTCCCCCCCTCCATAAAACTAATACCATTAGTTTTATTATAACTAACGGTATTAGTTTTTGCTACACTCTTTTCCGAAAGGTCCATTCTTTTTTCAAAAGGGCATATTGCAGATGACTCTCCCATACCCCTCCAATCAAGATGTTATCCCGCCTGAATCCCTCCTTCTGAAAACCGGCCTTTTCCAGCACTCTGAGGGAAGATCCGTTTCGGGGCAATACTTCAGCTGCTACCCTGTTCAACTGCAAGACCTGAAAAGCAAAAGACAGCAAAAGCTGCAGACTTTCTGAAGCGATTCCTTTCCCAATATGTTTTTTGTCAACTGAATACCCTGCCATCGCCGATTGGAAGGGGCCGCCTTTTACATCGTAAAGGTTGACGATGCCGATAAGACGCTGATTTCCTTTGTCATAGATACCAAGCGTATAAAACTGTCCCCTTCGAAAACCTTCCCGGAAATAGTGTATATTCTGAAGCTGGCCTTCAAAGGTATAATAACCGGCCTGCCATTCTGGTTCCGTCTGTCCCCAAAACGTTTTATTTCTTTTGACGAGCCTGAGGAGGGACTCAGCATCATTATCTTCAAACGGCCGTAAATAAATTCTTTCTCCAGTAAGTAACATACGGGTTCACTCACCTTCATCATTTTTAAGAACGTGATTTCACAAATCCTGGGACGTGCCTGTCACTCAGCGGTTGAATATGGTATAGTGTTTCGAGTGACTAAATAATTAGATTGAGGAGGTGCCTCCTATGGATACGACTGTTGAAGCTCAAAGCAGAAGCTACTCTAAGACGGTTATTGTTCTGAGTCTGGCAATCTGGCTTGTGGTAATGAATACGACAATGTTCAATGTTGCACTTCCTAATATCCTTCAGGATTTTTCAATATCGGCTTCCGAAGGCGCGTGGGTCGTCTCCGGATATTCTATTGTTCTGGCAATCTGCACAATTACCTATACAAGACTTTCTGATTATCTGCCCATCCGCCTGTTGATCGCCATCGGTATTTCGCTGTTTGGATTGTCATCCATCGTCGGCTTTTTTGCGGAGAGCTACAGTTTGCTTTTAGCGGCCAGGCTCTTGCAGGCAACCGGCGCAGCCGCCATCCCGGGGTTATCGATGGTATTTGCCAGCCGGTTCATCCCCTTCGCTGCACGAGGGCGGGCGATGGCTATGATTGCCTCTGCCTCTTCCCTGGGATTCGGCCTGGGACCGGTTGTCGGAGGAATGATCACAGAGAAGCTCTCCTGGAATTACTTATTTCTTGTGACGCTCATGGTGATGCTGTTAATTCCTGTTTTACTTCGAATCCTGCCTGAAGAAAAGGTGGAAAAAGGGAGTTTTGATTTTATCGGAGCTGTACTGACAGGTCTCTCCGTCACAGCCTTCTTGTTGTTCCTGTCAACGTTCAACTGGATATTTTTCCTGGCGGGTACCCTGCTGCTCGGGTTACTGTGGCTGCAAATCAATCGTTCCTCACTGCCATTCATTCAGCCTGCTTTGATTAAGGATAAAAGATATCGGCTCCTGCTGTATATCAGCTTCCTTGGCTTTCTAACACACTTTGCCATCCTGCTTCTCATGCCCCTGATGCTGGGGAGCATATATTCCAAAGCCCCTTCATCGATTGGATTCATTATTTTCCCTGGAGCCATGTTTTCTGCTGTGGCTGCCATATACGTAGGAAAGCTGATCGACCGCTACGGAAATATAAATGTCCTGTTTGGTGCCCATGCCCTACTTTTGGTTTCAACCCTCTTCTTCTACTTTCTCTCTCCTCTGAGCGAGTATTGGATAATGGCAGGGTACATGTTTACCAGTTTTGGGTTTTCGAGTCTTTCATCCAGTTCCACCAATGAAGCCTCCAGGATCCTCTCTAAAGAATATGTCGGCTCGGGGATCGGCATGAAGCAACTGACCCATTTTGTCGGAAGTGCTTCCGGATCGGTTGTTGGAGCCATCCTGCTGGAATGGCATGGCCAAGGGTTTACCACTGGCGACTTTCAAAGGGCATACCTCGCACTGATCGGCTTTATGGGAATTTCACTTGTGTTATTGCTTGTTTATAATAGACGGGTTAACTGAAAATACATTAAAAAATTGCCAAATAAAAAGGATGTCCAAGGTCGTGTTGGACATCCTTTTTCAACTGATTTCACGCAGCTGACTATTGTATAGTTCGTAATAAAACCCTTTCTGCTTCAGCAATTCTTCATGTGAGCCCCTTTCCGTGATTTTTCCGCTTTGCAGTACAAGAATCTGGTCGGCTGACTGGATCGTGTTCAGACGATGGGCAATGACCATGCTCGTTCTGCCCTTCATCAACCGCTGCAAGGCCTCCTGGATTTTCACTTCTGTCACAGTGTCAATACTGCTTGTCGCTTCATCCAAAATCAAGAGCGATGGATCTGATAAAATAGCCCGGGCGATTGAAAGCAATTGCTTTTGCCCCTGACTGATCCCGCCGCCGTCTTGGGTGAGCACCGTCTCGTATTGTTCCGGTAATTTCATGATAAAAGAGTGGGCATTGGCTTCCCTTGCTGCCTTTTCCACTTCCAGGTCGCTTGCATCCAGCTTGCCATAACGGATATTTTCACGGATCGTGCCCTGGAATAGAAAAGAATCCTGCAGCACAAATCCCATGTTCTTTCTCAGGCTTTCTCTTTTTATCTCCATCAGGTCTTTTCCATCAATTGTAATCTTTCCTTCATCATGATCATAAAACCTCGACAGAATATTGGTAATGGTGGTTTTTCCTGCGCCAGTCGGTCCCACCAGTGCTATGGTCTGGCCAGGTTCAGCTTTGAAGGAAATATCCTCAACCGTTTTTGTTACTTTGTCATATGAGAATGTAACATGCGAAAATTCAATTTCTCCCACGATTTCATCAACAGCAGAAGCTCTTCCCTCATCTTTTTCTTCCTTCTCTTCATCGAGTATCTCAAACACCCTTTCCGCCCCTGCGACCGCTGATAACAGAGTGTTGAACTGGTTGGCGAGATCATTCAGCGGTCTCGTGAATTGACGGGCGTACTCGGTAAAGATGACGATGACCCCGATTGTAATAACCCCCTGAACAGCCAGTATTCCGCCAACTCCTGCGATGACTGCGAAGCTCAAGTTATTGAGCATGTTCATAAGTTTGGGGATAAATCCTGAATAAGTTGCCGCCCAATAAGCAGAAGTTTTTAACCTGTCACTTTTCACTAGGAAATCTTCCATGACTTTTTTTTCCTGTGAAAAAGTTTTGACGATCCGCTGCCCAGATACTGTTTCCTCTATGTATCCATTCAGATCCCCCAGGTTTTTCTGCGTTTCCTTGAACAGTTTTCCTGTCCGGCTGGTAATCCATTTAAGACCCAGGAACATTGCCGGAATGATCAACATTGTAATCAGGGTAAGAAGGGGGCTCAGCCACAGCATCACTCCCACGGTGCCCAGCAAGGTGAGGACACTGGAGAAGATTTGGATCACTGAACTGTTGAGCGTTGAACTGACATTTTCCATATCATTGGTGACCCTGCTCATCAATTCTCCGTGCTGGCGGCGGTCAAAGAACGGGATAGGCAGTTTGTGCAGTTGCTGAAAAAGTTCCGTCCTTATCCGGTAAACCGTGTGCTGCGCAATCCCAATCATCCAATAGGCCTGCAGCCACATCGCAGCAGAATAGACAACGTAGACGACAACCAGCCAGAGGATGAGCTCAAGCAGTCCGCCGGCATCTTTTGTCACAATGTAATCATCGATGGCCATCCCGACCAGGAAAGGGCCAAGGAGTCCCAGAAAAGAACTGATGACGACCATTAAAATGACTAAACTTAAAAGACCTTTCTCTTTGGAAAGGTAACGCCAGATCCTCTTGACCGTTCCCTTCCAATTCTTTATTTTCGGTTTACTCTTTGGCGCGTTACTGTAATGCCTTGGCATACTCGAGGCTCTCCTCTCCAAATTGAGATTGAAAGATTTTTCCATAAAGCGGGGAATTCGTTATTAATTCCTCATGACGTCCTTCCGCTATCACCTTTCCGTCTTCAATCAGGAAGATTTTATCCGACTGGATGGCTGTACTGATTTTCTGTGTCACAATCAGAATTGTACAAGAATAGTTTCCAATCGCTTGGATCAGTCTGGACTCTGTTTTCAAGTCCAATGCGCTGGTGCTGTCATCAAGTATGAGTATCTTCGGTTTCCTTACGAGCGCTCTGGCAATGGAGAGACGCTGCTTCTGTCCACCCGAAAGATTGACACCTTTTTGACCTAGCACTGTATCATATCCTGCCGGCAGTCCCTCAATTAACGTGTGAATCTGTGCTGCCCTAGCAGCCTCAACGATTTCCTCCATGGAAGCATCCTCTTTTCCCCAGGCAATATTCTCTTTGATACTTCCTGAAAACAACAGCGCTTCCTGTGGAACAAATCCGATACTTTTCCGCAGGTTTTCCAATTTATATCTTTCAATTTCTATTCCATCGATAAGGATTTTCCCGCCCGTCGCCTCATACAGCCTTGGAATCAGCTGAAACAGGGATGTTTTTCCTGAACCGGTCGCTCCCAGGACTGACACCACTTCCTTCGGTTGTACTTTAAGGTTTATTTCATCCAGCACCTCTGCCTTTGTGCCGGGATAGTGAAACGAGACACCTTTAAACTCAATTTTACCTTCTTTAACTTTCAAGGAAGGATCACTATTCTTCGAGTCGACAAGGTCGATATCGGTTTCAAGCACTTCTGAGATCCTTCCGGCAGAGGCTCTTGCCCTAGAAAAGCTCATAATGATAAAAGCAAAAACTGAAAAAGCTCCCGTAATCCTGGTCGCATAGTTGACGATCGCCACGACATCACCGACTGCCGCATTTCCGCTTGTTACTTCAATATTGCCCATCCAAAGAATGAATAAAATACTACCATTCATGACAATAAACAGCACCGGCATGATCGTTTCCATCAACCTCAGGGCACTTACTGTCTTTTTCATTAACGTTTTATTCGCTTCAATAAAGCGGCCATTCTCATGGTTTCCCCTCAGGAGGGCTTTGATGATCCTCATCCCCCTGAGGTTCTCCTGTATGACATCATTCACGGAGTCGAGCTTCTGTTGAACATACTTGAACATCGTCCAGCCTGTATTCAATACCCACAATAAGAAAAAGACGATAAACGGAATAACGAGCAGCAGAATGATCCCAATCTTCACATCGACGACTAAGGCCATCACCGTGCCACCAATGACAAGAAGCGGAGCCCTCATCATAATCCTAAGTGATGTGAAAATGGTATTTTGAATCTGATTAACATCATTTGTCAGCCTCGTAATCAAGGAAGAGGATGGGAACTTGCTGAAGTTAGAAAAAGAGAAACGTTGAATTTTTTCATAGAGACTTTTTCTGATATCATAACCTGCTCCCTGGCTGACATGAGCCGCAAAAAAGGAATTTGTCATCCCTGAAACAAAAGCGATTAAAGCGAGCGCAGTCATTATCCCGCCCCAATACCAGACAGCTGACATATCCCCTTGTAAAATCCCTTCATCAATCACCTTGGCCATAAACAAAGGGAGCAGTAATTCCACCGCCAGTTCTATCAACATCAATGTCCAGGCAACTCCCATTGCCAGCCGGTAATTCTTCAAGAAAGACAGCATTTTTTTCATCTAGGTTCCCCCATCATTCATGGATGTTCATATATATTTCGGAATCCGTATTTTATCCTATTTATTATAAAGGCTTCCCCTGATATTTCAAAATAGTTTGAACCTGATGTTACTTAACGCTTTAATACTTTAAAACCCTAAAAGGGACAGTCCCTCTTAGCGCTTTAACGCATTACCGCACGAAGAGGGACTGTCCCTTTTCGTGCGGTAGTGTACTAAAGTGGTTAGAGCATAAGAAAAAGGCGGACTATACAGCCGCCTTTTCTATCCCACACTTAACAGCAGGATCACATAGGCAATTCCTCCAAGCGCGAAAGCCCAGAAGCTGCTTTGCCGTTCCTGAGGAAGCTCCTCTTTCAACACGTTCAGAATGATACTTCCTGATAAGAATGCAAATAACAGCGCGAGCAACGCTTCAGGAATTTCAGTTAAAAATCCGATGGCCCACCCAATGACAATCGCAAAGGCAAGCAGCCAGCGCCCTTCCCGGTCATATCTTTCCTTATGGTGCTCCCGGAGGCCAAAGTCCACCACTACAAAATGAAGGGCCATGGCTATTCCGTATAACATCAAGTTAAGCAGGCCCGTTTCTTCCCTATGAACAAGAAGATATCCGATCAGGCCGTTGTATATAAAAAACGAACTGATATGAAGCCAGAACGCTGACTTCTTTGGTCTATGCACCACTTCTTCATTCTCCTTCTTGGAGTCCTGGACTACCTTCTCCAGCCCATAGAAAATGACAAGACCGAGCATTGCCAGTAAATAGGCGTGATGTTCAAGAAATGCAATTAACTCAACCGATTCTGCAATCGACTCCTGATGTTCATTTAACTCAGGCAGTATGTGAATAAATACATAGGCTACAGACACCCCGCCGGCAATCGAGAGGAATTTACTCCTTGGTATCGACTCCAAAAACACCATTTTCCTGGCCATCAAGTGTACAGCTGCCAGCACAATCGCCAGAATTAACGGCATCCACTCCATATTTACGCCTCCTTTTTGGTGTCTGTTTTCCCTTAAGGATGGCGGGGTAATCGTGTGTTTAGCATAAATCTGGCAGTGGGTTATAAATGCCTTAGTTTTTTTAAAAGGCTCTTTTCGTAAACATTGTTGCTATTTAATACAAATTTTAAAAAATCTACTTAATTAACCAGGAATAGCCTGATAAACAAGGAAGAAAAGAGCTAATTCACCTCTTTCAGAGACAAAAGCACTTGTCTCCAAGGGAAAAATCCGGCTCTTTGGATTTTTCCGAGAGCAACAATATATACGAAAACAGCGTTTTAAAAAGTAAAGTAATTTATCAGTTTGAAAGTAGTGGTGGATTATCGAGTACTGAAAATTCTATATAGTTGGGAGTGGTGCATGTATTTACCTCTTTTGCTAATTAACTTATATCCAACATATAGATACCTATACGTACTAGCTCCTTCCTTTGCTTGCAGCACATTAAGGGGCACACACTTGATGAATACAAATAAGAACAAAGGTCATAGAGGAAATTTTCAGGACCTTTGCAGCAAAAGGATACTAGCTGGAGATGGTTAATGGCTTTCAAATGAGAATGAAGGCGTATTCACAACCATTCCCTAGTAATTGTATACCTGACATGGATAAACTGTTCTCTATGTTGAAAATTGCGAAATTTGACGAAAAATGAAGACTACAGGCATTTTTCTATTTATTCAAAATATGGTTTAATGAATATTTGTACTAGTACTTAAGATTATCTATTAAAGTAGTAAAGGATTGATGCAAATGGATAGGTCCGTTTTTAGGATCTCGGTAGGAATTGCAGTTATTTTTGTTCTAATAGGGGTGTTGATACCTGAACAATTGGGATCTGCAATGAACGTAGCAAAAGGATTCGTACTTGAGAAATTCGGCTGGTTTTATCAGCTGGTCGCCACCTTTTTCCTCATATTTGCCGCGTTTATGATCTTCAGTAAATATGGAAAAATCAAACTAGGAAAACAAGATTCACAACCTGAATTCAGCAGACCCACCTGGTTTGCTATGCTATTTTCGGCCGGAATGGGAATCGGTCTTTTATTTTACGGTGTCTCTGAACCGATCGCTCACTTTTCCTCGCCACCTGTAGGAGAAGGCGGGACGGCCCAATCAGGAATTACAGGAATGCGATATACCTGGCTTCATTGGGGACTGCATGCCTGGGCGATCTATGCCATCGTTGCATTGGCACTGGCTTATCAAAAGTTTAACAGAGGTGCTCCTGGATTAATGAGCGCGACTCTTCATCCTGTGATTGGTGAAAAGGTGAAAGGCCCAATTGGTAAGACAATTGATGTTGTCGCCGTGTTTGCGACATTATTCGGCGTTGCAGCATCATTAGGATTGGGATCTCAACAGATTAATGCTGGACTGGAGTATCTGATTGGAATTCCGAACAACTTTTTTGTCCAGTTCATCATTATGATGATTATCACTGTACTTTTCATTGTTTCAGCGACTACAGGCATTTCGAAAGGAATCAAGTTATTAAGTAATATCAATATGTCATTAGCTGTCTTATTATTTATTGCCATGCTCATACTTGGTCCAACGTTATTCTTAATGAACATGTTTACCACCACCATGGGCAGCTATTTGCAAAACGTCGTTCAAATGGGCTTGCGTTTGTCCCCTTTCAATGCGGATGAAGCTGCTTGGACCCAGGGCTGGACTGTGTTCTATTGGGCTTGGTGGATTTCGTGGACTCCATTTGTGGGAATGTTCATTGCACGTGTGTCTAAAGGACGTACCATCCGTGAGTTCACGATTGCGGTCCTATTAGTTCCAACCCTTGTCTGTACCTTATGGTTTACTGTATTCGGCGGGACGGGAATCCACCTTGAGATGATGAAGGGCTTGGATGTTTCAGGACAAAGCCTGGAAACGGCTCTATTTTTTACTTATCAACATCTTCCGTTCGGCGCAATTCTATCGGTGTTGACTGTCGCTCTTATCACGACTTTCTTCGTTACATCAGCCGATTCCGCAACCTTTGTTCTAGGAATGCTGACAACAGGGGGTAAATTAAACCCTGCTAACAGTGTGAAAGTGGTATGGGGAATTATCCTGGTCGCATCCACACTTGTTCTGATGGCGTCCGGCGGCCTGTCAGGACTGCAGACAGCTATCATCGTAAGTGCGCTTCCGCTTACATTTGTCGTGCTTGTCATGTGCTATGGCTTGCTCAAGCAGCTTAGAGAAGAATATGACGTGCAAAGAAATTATGTGAAACCTAAGGAAAAGGGTAAATTAGTTCAAAAGGAAAGCTAAGGAAATTCCTGTCCCAACTGGATGTCATCATTGCAAAGGGACCTTACCACTTGCGAACATGACCAGCGAGCCCTTGGATTCTATACCTCTCCTAAAAAACAAACAAAAAGAAGGCTGATCAAATTGATCAGCCTTCTTTTTCTTCAAGCGGCAAGCGGATGACAAACTTTGTGCCTTTTCCTTTTTCACTGGTAACATCGATGGTTCCTTTATGCATAAGTAACAATTGTTTTACAATGGAAAGTCCCAGACCGAATTCACCGTAGGGATTATTGGTCCGCGACAAGTCGGCCTTATAAAACCTCCGCCAAATCGACTGAATTTCTTCCGGATCCATTCCCATTCCGGTATCTTCAATTTCGATGATGGTCTCTTCCCCGGAAGCAATGCCTCTCAGCCAAATCGAGCCGCCGGTAGTAAACTGGATGCTGTTCTTCGTAATATTGATCAGAATTTGGATCAAGCGGTCGTAGTCTGCGTATACCTCGACTGTTGAATCTGCCACGATATGGATTTCATTTTGTTTTTCTTCCGCCTGAAAGTCAAGCTGCTCTTTGATGACCTCAAATACATCGAGCAGCGGCACGCTGACTTTGTGGATGGAAACCTGGTTGGAGCGTATTTTTTCATAGTCCAGGTTTTCATTTACGAGCCTGATCAGCCTGCGGGTTTCCTGGCTGACCAGCCCAAAGCTTTTTTCCTTTTGTTCTTCGGGAATCATGTCGTTACGTATTCCCTCAATGACACCGCGGATCGTCGTCAAAGGTGTTCTTAATTCGTGCGAGACATCGGCCATGAACTGCCTTCTCCGATTTTCCAAGCTGTCAATTTCTTCTTTGGAGGCACGCAATTTGGTGACCATATTGTTGAAGTCATCAGCAAGGTCACCGATTTCATCAAAATTGGAACTCGGCACATGAACGTCGTAGTCCCCGGAGGATACAAGGGAAGTCGCATCCCTTATACGCTGAATCCTTTTCACATGAAGTTTCGATAAAAACAGGCTGATCAAAAGTGAAATCGCCAATGATATGAAGACAATATACAATAAATATTTATTGATTTCACTCAGCATTTCCCTTGTTCCGCTGATGGGAGAGATCAGAATCAATCCGCCAGCGAGCTGGTCATTGATTATTCTCGGCATGATGACTAGCGATACTGCCTGGTTAAAACGGCCAAAATCCTTTTTGAGCGGCACCGTTTCACCCCGCTCGATCTTTTGCCACTCGTCCTCAGACAATTCTATACGAGGGTAAATACCTCCACGGGAAAAAGATACAGCCCCGTTTTGATTAAAGGTAATCAGATCAATCTTCCTTGCTTGAAGCAGATTGCTGTACTCTTCTAAATAAAGGGGCTTCCTTGGGCTGGGCCTTTCCAGGTCTGATAAGATTTTTTCCCCGTACGAACTCAATTCCTCTACTTTGTTTTCGTATACAAGATTTTCGACATAATGGGAAAAAAGGGTCCCAAGGATCAGAAAGGCGATGATCAGTACGCTCGTATGGCTGAGGAGCAGCTGATATAAGTACCTAATTTTCATCATCGGCCGCCGATTCATCAAACTTATAACCTACTCCCCAGACGGTATGCAGATAGGGTTTCTCTTTACTTCCGATTTTGTTCCGGAGCCGCTTGATATGGACATCGACCGTCCGCTCATCTCCATAAAAATCATAGCCCCACACGCGTTCGAGCAGCTGCTCTCTTGAAAAGACCTGGCGAGGATGCTGAGAAAGGTAATAAAGCAAATCGAATTCTTTTGGAGTCAAGTTGGTCAGGGGTTCCCCTTTCAGGAGGACTTCCCTTGTCTCTTTGCTGATTTGGAAGTCGGCTGTTGAAATGTCAGAATTCCCGCCAGCATTGTTTTTCTCCCCTTGATACCGGCGGGTAACAGCCCGTATCCTTGCCATCAATGCCAACGGCGAAAATGGCTTTGTGACATAATCATCCGCACCGAGTTCAAGCCCGAGCACCTGGTCAGATTCACTATCTTTCGCTGTAAGCATGATGACCGGTATGTGTGACCCTTCTTCCCTGATTTTCCGGCAAATTGTTACACCGTCCATACCAGGCAGCATCCAATCCAGTATGACCAAGTCCCATTCGCCTTCCTTATAGCGTTGGTACCCTTGCGTGCCATCATGGACAAATTCCCCCTGGATGCCTTCTTTTATAAAAAACATCTCCAGCATGGATGTGACACTTTCATTGTCTTCTACCACCAGCACTTTCATAAATATCGTTCCTTTCCCCGTTTTCACTCACGTTCTTAGTTAAATTATAGTCTTTTTTACTGATTCCTTCTAATAGTTTTCCCTTACGAGTCTCATTGGAAACAATACGAAAAACCCCCGCAAACTTCGCGTAAGCAGTTCACTTTAGAGGTACAAACCATAAAAAATCATCGTCATGAGCATACGACTTCGCACCATTATTCGTATGCTGTTTTTTGTGGATAGTACAGCATATCTTGTACTTTTAACTGTGTATTCGTATCTAAAATCGCATCACGTCTTCGCAATACAGAAATAAATTTTGCAGTCTTTTGATTTACGTGACGAATTCACTTGAACCGATTTTATCCACTATGGTTCATTCGTTTTCATAGGGAATAAAAAAACTTACCTTCAAATTAAGCCCTTCGTTTGTACAATAGGAAGTTCTTTATTCCAGGCCCCCTACACCGTAGAAGCAAGGATCAAAATAGTAAAAGCCATATCATAAGGGGAAAAATTCCCCTTATAGAAGTAATGTCGAGGAAAATAGGTCAAATAAGGGGAAAATCTACCGCTATTAACCTAAAAAACATGAAAATTTGATTACTGAGCATGCTTAACGGTAAATCCTCCCCTTATTTACCTCTCTTCAGCTAAATTCTGCAGCTTAGCGGAAAAAATTCCCCTTATTTTAAGTCCCCTTTCTCCTCCCTTGGTGAAAGGGCTTTATCATGTGATTTTTATAACGAAAACATAGTAAAAAAGCAGTCCGGTTTGAACTGCTTTTTCTAGTTTTACACTCCAAAACTGAACTACTTAAAACTTCGCGGAGATTTCCTTTTTATAAGGGACTTTTCTAAAGCTCTATTTGAGTTCAAGGGATAAGCCCTTATACCTAAGGTGAAATCCGGTCCTTTGGATTTTTCCGATAACAACAATCTATACGAAAACAGCTGTTTTATAAAGTAACTTCAGAGTCTGCCCCTGATTCTTCTGAATTCTTTTCCATATGTGAACCAAAGCCTTTTCCGTGTCCGTGATGGCCTATTTTCCCTCCATGGAAGAAGAAGTCTTTTTCCTTATTGAAAGGGAAGATATCCAATTCTTTTGCTTCATCGGCATGGTCGGTCATGATTTCTTCCATAAGCTCTTTTGTGGATTTTCCTTCGGTCTCGATTCCCAATTCCTTAGCTGCCTTTAAGATCGAAGCATCAAAAACTTCACGTTTTAATTCTTTTGTTTCTTTTCCTTCTGTGTCGATTCCAAGCTCTTCAGCCTGCTTCTGCAAAGCTGTTTCTCTTACCTCATCAGCCAGTTCATCCAGTTCCTTGCCTTCTGTTTCAATCCCCAGCTCTTCGGCTTTCTGTTTGACCAAAGCTTCTCTTACTTCCTGAGCCAATTCCTCCTGCTCTTTCCCTTCGGTCGAAATGCCGAGCTCTTTCGCTTTCTCCTCTAGCTGGGCCTGGCGAATTTCCTGCATGATGGCGCGATGTTCTTTTCCTTCTGTTTCAATTCCATATTCTTTCGCTTTCTTTTCTAACTCGGCTTCCATTACCTCTTTGGCAAGTTCGCGTGTATCTTTGTCAGTTGTATCAATTCCCAGTGCTTTCGCTTTTTCTTTTAGTTGATCCCCGTCAAAGTGGAACTTACCATGACCATGGCCGCCTCCGCGATGATGATGCCCGCCAAATGCTTGCGCCTTTTCTGTGCCGGCAGCCGCTGCCTCAGTTGATGGTGCTGTTTCATCTTCTGCAGCAAGGGCCGGAATGGCTCCAAGAATCCCCACAGTAAGTGCTCCTGTCAATACGTAAGTAAGTGTCTTTTTCTTCATGATTACATTTCCTCCTTTTTTATGCTAAAGCATTGAATCTATTTATGTAACTGATATGCAGGCAGTGATTCAACCCTCTGCACTATCAGTATCTCCTGAAGTTATTGCCAAATTATGAACAATTGATTGCCGGTTCATTAAAGTTGTGGATTTTGAAGACAGAATGCGCAGACACGGGGGACAGTAGCTGAAGCCCCCGCCCCTCTTCTCAAGCTCATCCACGCTATCATCAGAAAATGCTTTTACAGCAGATTCTCGATTTTATATTCTGCTTTTTGTTCTTCAAGCCAAACCGGGTACTCCGTTTGAAGGGCCTGATCGATTAAAATCTCTTGGATTTCTTCCTTATGATCCTCAAGGACCGCTTCTTGAGCTTCTTTTTTATCTGTCACTTTGATGATATGGTATCCAAACTCCGTCTCAACCGGATCACTGATGTCCCCTGTTTCCATAGAGAATGCTTTTTCTTCAAATTCAGCAACCATTTCACCTTTGGCAAAGAATCCAAGTTCTCCGCCGGTTTCCGCATTCGATGTATCGGTAGAGTATTCTTTTGCCAGCTCGGCGAAGTCCTCACCGTTATCCAGTTTTCCCTTCAGTGCTTTGGCTGTTTCTTCATCTTCAACCAGGATATGACTTGCTTCTACCTGCTCTTGCTGGGCAAATGCATCCTTATTGGCTTCAAAGTATTCTTGTATTTGATCATCTGTTACAGAAACTCTGTCCTGAAGCAACTTCTGTGTTAACAAATAGGATTCGATATTATCTTTGACACTCTCAAGGCTGGTGCCGCTCGCTGTCAAAGCCTGATTGAAGGCCTCTTCATCTCCATAGGATTCTTTTATTTTTTGCAGCTCGTCCTCTATTTCACTGTCTGCTACCTTTATCTTCTGTTCGTCACTTTTCAAGCTCGACAATCTTGTCCGCAATCAACGTGTCAAGCGCCGCTTCTCCATACTGATCGACTAACATTGAGTAAAGGTCGTCTTTGCTTATGGACTTGCTTCCCACTTTCGCCACTACATCCTCTTTTGCGTAGATAAAGCCAGTAATAATCAAGCAGACGACTACTACACTTCCTACTAAACCTAGTAATTTGATAGAATTGTTCTTAATCACTTCATCGCTCTCCTTTTAAAATCAGTAGCGGGTGCCTCATCCCAGGCACCCTTAATATTCCTTAGTTAATCATCGCATTGCTGGTCAATGTTAACGTGACGTTCATCTTTTCTGCGCCACGGTAGATTGTCATGTCAATCCTATCTCCCACTTTCAGGTCGGAGTATAGAAGTCTCCTTAAATCTGCAGGTGTTTCGACTGCCTGTCCGTTCAGTTCAGTAATCACGTCCCCTGCCCGGATGCCTGCTTCTGCTGCCGCTGATGTTTTATCAATATTGGCAACAATGACTCCTGCCGTCACTTCATTTGGAAGATCCGGCAAATAACTTCGGGGAACATCCGCCAGGCTTGTCATTCCGATACCAATGTAAGGGCGCTCCACTTTTCCAGTCTCGATGATTTCATTGACAATCGGAAGAAAGTCTTTACTTGGAATCGCAAATCCAAGTCCCTCTACACCCGATGTTGATATTTTCAAGCTGTTGATTCCAATAAGCTCACCCTCTGAATTAATCAAGGCGCCGCCGCTGTTACCCGGGTTGATCGCTGCATCGGTTTGAATGACATTCAGCTCCGATTCGCCTGCGGAAGTTGGGACAGCGATCGTCCGGTCAACCGCACTTACGATTCCTTGTGTGACCGTTCTTGATAAATCAAGTCCAAGCGGGTTTCCGATGGCAATAACCTGTTCCCCTGCGCGCAGTTCAGCCGAATCTCCAATTTTCAGCAGGTTGTCCCCATATTTCCCATCAACTTTCAGGACTGCCAAATCAGTCAGGGGATCTGCACCGATCAGCTCGGCGGTCGTTTTTTGCCCATCATATAGGGAAACCTCAATATTTGAGGCGTTTTCGATTACATGGTTATTGGTGATAATATAGGCACTGTCTCCCTCTTTCTTAAAGAGAACCCCTGAACCGGTTCCTGCTTGCGCTTCCTGGGAAGTTCCGGTGTATCTGTTGCTTTGCTGCTGATAGTTCACAATGCCGACAATCGCCTTTGACGCCTCTTCGACGATGTTTGCCACATCACTGACTGCAGATACGTTTTTAGCGTTAATACCTGATGAATCTGCTGAAGTCTCTGCCTGTTGAGTGACTCCCGCCGTTTCCTGAATCGTGGTCGGTGCAAAGTTTTGATAGTAATCAGTCTGGGGCAGAACTGTCAGAGTCAGGACCGAACCGATAACACCGGCTCCTACGGTTGATAGAAAACCTCTTCCTTTTGATGGCTTTTTCTGTTTTTCGGATCCTTGCATATTTGCTTTAGCCACATTCTCTTCTGTTTCTGTTACTTCTGTATTTAAGATTTCTTCGTTTTGGTTGTTTTGTTCAAACATTCTAACTCCTCCTCTAAAAGGTGTGGTCATTTATATAAAATCAACTGTTGTGTTTTTTTGTTTTATCTTGTTGCTTGATTACATCTTAATGGGCAAATATTACGAAATTATTAACAATCTATGTACAGGTTGGGAAGTTTTTATAAACGGAAAACCTTTTTTGTTAAGGTTGTTTCGTCTAGATTTGTGTTCAGAAAAATCCTCTGTGCCGGAATTCCCCCTGGTTAATATTTTTTTCTCTCTGAACAGGGAGAGCAGCTCTTTTCTCACTTGATATTCCCTTGGATTTTAGCTGGATTCTTTCATATTAAGTAGCAGGCAAAGTTTAAGAAAAGAGCCTTGTTAATCAAACGTTTGATTAATAAGACTATCTCCTTTTCAATGTTGCATCATAAGGTACACACCCCGGCTCTGACGGTTAAAAATACGCAAAAAAGAACCGCCTTTTGCTGGCGGTCCTGGCACATCATTCTATAATTTGATTTTGTTCATTATAAAGGGTGATTTCAGCTGGGAAAGCAGAAGTCAGTTCCGTAGGAAGTTTTATATATTCCAATATTACAGGTTGTTGAGAAACATCTATAGAGAAGCTGTATTCTTCGTGAATCAGCTTTGCTTCGCTTGTATCTATATTGAGTTCACTGTTTTTCCCAATCAGAACACCGTACGTCCCATCATGTGTCGTTACGTCTTCATACCATACATCATTTGTTCCATAACCAGAATCTTATATTTATTGTTGAGCCCCTTTTTTAAGTGGGAACTTCCAATGTTACCATTTTGCAATTGAAACATCACAATAAAGGAACTGGTTTCATCCAATTGAACAATTTTCTTTACCTCCAGCTTCTTCTCGACTGTTTCTCCACGGTTAATGAAATATTGGACTTTAGTTTGGACCGATGTCTTATCATCTTTTACATTGTACTGGCTATAGTAATACATCAGGTACACTGTGCCGCCCGCAACAAGCAATACTAACAACAGGATGACATTGTTTTCCATCCCTCTGCTTCCTTATATATATGTACTTTTATACTGTCGAGGACTGCACGATAATAAGAATCCTCATGAGGCACAAAAGCAGCCTTTTCAGCTCTCAGTGTTTTCAATTCTTTTTCACCGCTGTCAGTAAGATGGAAACCGTTTAACTCCACACTGGTTATCTTCCGGTCAATCAGCTGCTCAAAATCGTCAAGCTCCACCCTGTAGATTCCCGATACTTCTTCCGGCTGCAGGGAGAAGTCACCCATTATTCCAGAAAACTCATAAAGAAAAAGATACGCTCTTTCTCTATCAATAAAATCTTTCATTATTACTTCATAAGGAATCATGCCTAACGATGTGAGTTCTTCGTATTGTACCGCTATCCCCGTCTCTTCCCTTACTTCCCTGATTCCGTCTTCAAACGTTTCATGAGAAAGGATATGCCCGGCAGCTGTAATATCAAGCAGATTAGGATAATCTTTCTTATCCATGCTTCTCAGCTGAAAATAGAGAAAGCAATTGTCATTTTCCCGCTTGATGAACCAGCAGTGAAAAGTTTCGTGCCAGTGCCCTTCGCGGTGAACTTCATCACGCCCAGCAACACCTATGTGATTTCCTTCTTTATCAAAGATATTAAGAGCTTCTTTCTCCATACACCCATCCCTCTTTTTACTCAGCCTTTTAATGTACTCAGCTTCCGGTTCCTTATCACCTGATTAATGACTTCCGAGAAAATTAACCCGATGGCAATCGAGCCTGATATCATAAATGCCTTCGCCGCAAGACTGATGGCCGCATTATAGTCATTTTGCACAAAATTTCTCATAGCGTCATATGCCATCCCTCCCGGAACAAGCGGGATGATGCCAGCGACACTGAAAATGATGACCGGTGTTCGATAGATTTTAGAAAAAATCTGGCTTAGGACGGCGATTAAGAACGATGCTGTGACCGTTGCAAGTACGATATCCATCCCTTTCACTGTCATGACAAAATAAATTACCCACCCAAACATCCCGACACTGCCGCATTTGACAAGAGACTCCCTTGGAGCGTTGAAGATGATGCCAAATGCCGCCGAAGCAATAAAACTTGTAATAATTTGTTCTATTATATACACCGCAAAGGAGCTCCTTTCATACTTGTTTTAGTATGTGATGTCCTGTCTGGGTTCTCACCCCAAGCAGGAAATATTAATGGTGATCCCTTAAGAAAGAAAATCTTTACACAAAAGTAAACACAATCGCAATACCCGATCCTATGGCAAAAGCCGTCAGAAATGCTTCTGCTCCCTTCGATAAGCCTGACACAAGATGTCCCGCCATTAAATCCCGGACCGCGTTGGTGATGAGCAGACCCGGTACAAGGGGCATGACCGAGCCGATAATGATTTTATCCAGTTCCAATCCTAAACCGCTTAAAACAAATCCGTAGGAAAGAAGGCCAATGGTAAAGGAAGCCAGGAACTCGGCAAAAAATTTAATTGGTACCACTTTATGAAAATAGATTAAACTCAAAAAGCCGATTCCGCCTGTGAAAACCGCTGGAATAAAATCATGCCAGCTTCCCTGAAACATGATAAGAAAACAGCCGCTGGCAATGGCAGCAGCAAGAATCTGAATATAGAAAGGAAACGGCATGGTAGCTGCATCAGCCTCTTCCAATAACGTATACGCTTCATCGATGGAAAGCTCCCCGCTGCTGATCCTTCTGCTGATGCTGTTGACAACGGTCACTTTTTTCAGATCCGTTGTCCTCTCCGAAATCCTGATCAGCTTGGTTTTAGTCGGTTCCGAGGTTTCTATGGAAAAGATGATACCTGTAGGCGTTACATAACTGTGCGATTCTGTTATTCCAAATGAGGCAGCGATCCTCATCATTGTATCTTCCACCCGGTAGGTTTCCGCACCGCTCTGAAGCATGATTTTCCCCGCGAGAAGACAAACCTCCATAATGTCATATCTGATCTCCATTTGTTTTTCCATTCACGCCATCTCCAATAAATTCCTTTAAAGTTATGTAGGTACAATTTTAATGGATAGCCTATGGAAGAAGCAACACTTTATTGCTTTAAAGCATGAAGAGGGACAGTCCCTCTTCACGCTTTAAAGTGCTAAAGCCTCCTGCCCATTAAAAAGTCGGAAATCAGACATTCCCCAACCAATTCAGAGGCATTTTTTTATTTCCCCGCCTTCTTCATTGACTTTAGTGACTCTTTTTCCGAAAATAATAAACAGACATTAAAATACCAAGGAGCTATTATGGACATAAAAACAAAAGCATTATACGATTATTTGATAGAACATACCCCTTCGTTTACCCAGGAGTGGTTGAAATGTCAGGAAATCCGTACTGGCTCTCACTACTCGCTCGATGCCCCTCCTGAAATTCAAGAAAAGATAAAAGAGCAGAACGGCAAATATTTTAAGCTTATGGCCGAATCTCTATTCCGAAATGAACAGGAAATGAAAAAAGCCATTTCGGATTGGACAAAACAGACTGCTTCCCAGCGGGCCAACTCGGACACTTCCCTTTCAGAAGTGACAAGAAACGGGGGGCATTTCCGCAGACTGATGCTGAATTATGTTGAAAGGTTCGCTGAGCAGACTGAGCACCAGGTCACGATCAAGGACTTGATGGACTGGGTTCAAAAGATGAACATTGCATTTGATTATGTTATGGAAACCTTTACCAACAACTTTCTGAATATTCTTCTGGACAGATTGTCCTCACAGTCTAATTTGATCAATGAATTGAGTGCCCCCGTCATTACACTCACTGATAATGTTGGTCTTCTTCCCATTATCGGGGATATAGACACCACCAGGGCAAAGAGTATACTGGAAACCACTTTACAGCAAAGTACAGAGGCAGGGATTTCCTATTTGATCATCGACCTGTCAGGAGTGGTCATGGTCGATACTATGGTCGCTCAGCAGATTTTCCATCTGATTGAATCCCTCGCTTTAATAGGTGTGCAGACGATACTAACAGGTATCCGTCCTGAAGTAGCGATGACCGCAATTCAATTGGGAATTGATTTTTCTGAAATTCAAACAGAAAACTCGTTGAAACGGGTCATCTTAACATTAGCCAAAAAGCTGAACAGAGACTTGGAAACTGGACACGAATAACAGATCATTAGTTATCCACAGAGGTGCTTATGACCCCTAAACAGCAAAAGCCTTACGGGATTCCCGTAAGGCTTTTGTGTTATTGATAAATAGTATTGGACAGGAGGCGGAACAGGTAGTCCGTATGATCGCGGAAACCTGGTTCCAATCCGATAAGCGTTACATCTTTATCCTGTTCTTTTACAATGACTGGCTGGCCTTTGGCATTCAGTTTGGACTCACCTCTCCAGAACCCTGCCACAAAGAAATCTTCACTATTTCCGTAAGAAGCCAGTACTTCCTGGCCGTTTAAGCCGGTGAACCAAGCCGGTCGGTACACAAAGCCAATATCATTCTTCTTGTACCCATCTGCAATAAAGGAATCTCTATAGTCCACTTTTACAATCCCATTACTGTTGCTGGCTCCTCTATTGACGGTTACATCTGTAAGCCCCAGCGTTTTGGTTGCAGAAGCCGAAAGGGCGCCTACAGAGATATATTTACCACCGCTTTCAACAAACCCGGCAACGTTTGATTTAAAGCTTTCGAATTGTGCAGAGTCTTTCAGGACAAATTCTTTATTACCGTCCCTATCTTGTTCGCCTGATGTCGAGATTAAGGCATTGGTTCCGCTGTATACGAAAACATCGTAACTCCCCAGTCCCTCTTCCGCGACTTCTTGCGGGGACAATTCGGTCACATCAAACCCTAACCTGGAAAGGGCCAATTTCGTTCCGGCATGGGATTGCTGCTTATTCATCCCGCCATCCTTTAAAATGGCCACCTTTACATCATCTACGGTTTTATATTCCTTTGGCAGCTTTGCAGTTTCCAATGTCAATCCTGATTCCGCCACGAGCTTTTTAAGTTGAGCTCCCGGCTGAGCATTCACATAGAAATTCCCGGCTTCTCCACGGTAGACTTCAATGTTATGCTGGAGGAGTTCGTTCACCAGCTTCACAGCTTTTACAGAGGAATTTGGAATAGCATAAGGTCCTTTTCCTTTCAATCCGCCTTGAGCATTCACCTTATTGACTTTAACGGATGCTGCCTGGAGTTGTTTATCGACCGGAACAGCTTCAAATCCCCATAATTCAGGCAGGCTCCACGCAGAAATGTCGTACATGGCCGTTGTGTCCTCAGAAATATCTTCCCCATCCCATAACATCGTATTGGCCAGTCCCGCTTTTGCCTGATCCATTTTGACAATATAGGTTCCCGCAGGATATTCATTGCCTTCAGCCGTGAATGACTGCTTCACTTCTTCAACCTCAATATCATTTTTCAGAAGATGTTCCACCGCTTTTTCTGTTGCTGTTGGGTCTGTTTGGTCTACTGGCAATATATAACTTTCAGGGAAAAAACCTTCGTCATGAGTTGGGTGATCAAAGTCTATCCCCCGTTTGAACATTTCAATCTGATCCTTGATCATTTCCGTACGATTTTCAGTAGCAAACTTCAACGCTCCCATTACTGCATCGTACGTCCATTTCACCCCGTCCTCATCATTGGTAGGCGCTTCTAAAGTATGGCCATAAGCACCATGATACATTGCGTACATAGGGGTGAATATCGGAGGATAATCGTCCCATCCAGCAGTATCATCACGGTAAGGGATATATGTACCCGTCATATTTTCATAAAGGGCTCCTTTAAATTCACTGCTGCTTCCAGATACAATTTCAGCTTCCATGGCTTCAGCCTGATCTAATGCCCACTTTTCAAACAGATCGTATTCATAATTCGGATTATGAGGCGGTGTACAAGGTTCTATCAGACCGGGTTTGCCGGCTCCCCCATACCCCTTTACGTATCCATGCAGATCAAGAAGCACCATTGGATTCCACTCTGTCATCAATTCGACGGCAAGTTCTGTTTCGGGCTGTGATTGTGTAATGAAGTCCCGGTTAAGATCGATTCCATTTCCATTGAATCGAGTTCCGTCAAAACGTCCATCCGGATTGGCGACCACATTTACAATGATAATATTGTTTTCTAAGATGGATTTCGTTTCCGAATCATTTTTGAATGCCATTCTCTCAATCAGTTGTAATGCCGCATCCGTGCCAACATATTCGGTCCCATGGATGGAAGCATTAATCATCACCGGGACTTTAAAATCCGGGTTTTTATCAATCCAGTCCTGTGCTTTCCCAGGGTTTTTAAACATTTGCTTTCGCAATGCCTGAAAATGTGAATATTTCCCGCTTGCACTCGGGTCTGAAATCGTGACAACAAACATGTCATGGCCCGCAGCGGACTTCCCTTTGACTTCCAGGGTTATACGATTGCTTTCCTTCTCGATTTTTTCCAGCTGACTTTTAATCTCTGAATATTTAACAAAATTATAGCTCTCACTGTTGAATAAACTTCCCGACGTATTCTCTTCTTGGCTGAATGAAATGCCTGTGCTGTCTTTTCCTTGATTTGCCATCACTGAAAAAGGCACTGATGCCAGCAGGCTGACACTTAGTACTCCCGCAGCCACCTTTTGATTTAACGCCATTTCATAATCCCCCTTCAATTATCATTTCGTGGAAAATTATAAAAAATATGAATAAAAATACAATAGTTATAATTAACCACTTTTTGTAACACTTAAAACAAAGCAATCGAACACTTTGCATACGTAATAAAAATGTATAAAAAAAACACATTATTGTATGTAAACAAAAGACTGATTCAGTTGACAGAATGCAGTTTTTACCTCTTTAAAAAATCCTGCAAAGGAGCATATTAATAAATGGTCAACAGACCTAATAAAGGAGGTTATTACAATGAAGATAAAAATGAAGTCTTTTTTCATATGCGCACTGGCACCGCTGATGATTTTGACAGCTTGTAACGGGAACGGAGATAATGAACTCGCAAATCCACAGGATGTAAATTATGATCCTGTAAGCTTTACCGGCGAAAACCCTAACATGAATAATAATGGGAATGGCGCAGCACGCACAAACCGCAACCTTGAAGATCCCTCTGTACAGCGCCAAGGCAGAAACCTTTTCACACAACGCTTTACAGTTCCAGTGGATCCTAGGAACGGCGGACAAAATCTAAGACAATTTGCCGGACAGGGAAATCAGTATAATGGACAAGGTCAAACTGCTCAAGAACCTGAAACTCCTCAGCAGCCGGCTGATAAAAATGAACAAAACCAAAATGCCGAAGCTGGCAATATGGATGAATATGTACAGCAGGTAATCGACTTAACCAACGGTGAACGAAAGAAAAATGGCTTGCCGGCATTGAAGCCGCATGCAGAGCTTTCTAATGTAGCACGCATCAAGTCAGAGGATATGGTTAATAAAAATTATTTCTCTCACACATCACCAACTTACGGATCTCCATTTGAAATGATGGAAAACTTCGGCATTGACTATAGTACAGCAGCCGAAAACATTGCAGCAGGCCAGGAAACACCAAAAGAGGTTGTTAAGGCTTGGATGGAAAGCCCTGGACACCGCAAAAACATCATGAACCAACAAGTTACACATATCGGTGTCGGATATGCCGAAGACGGCGGAAGAGGCATATATTGGACTCAGATGTTTATTAAATAAAAAGCGGAAGTGCCCCGCTCAGCGGCGTACGGACTGTACCAGCCCCGAATTGAGATAAAGGAATCACGAAGAGCGTTAGCGATTCGATGTTCATTTCCCTAGGATTATGAGTCAACTTTGTATGTAACATCCTTGATTACGAAAAAGCCCAGAAGCCGGCTTTTTCTAGGAACTTCTTTGAAATTAAGCGGGGAAATGAACTAGATGACTTATCGCAAAGGAGGGGATGGGCAGTACGATAGCCGTTGGGGCAATGGAGCTGGATTCATAAAAAGCGGAAGTGCCCCGCTCAGCGGCGTACGGACTGTACCAGCCCCGCGTTGAGATAAAGGATTCACGAAGAGCGGCAGCGATTCGATGTTCATTTCTTATTGGCATCAGGAAAAACCCCGGCATTGCCGGGGTTTTTCCTGATGCCTTACAGGTTTGTACGGCCAGTATTGTTTACATGCACACCTTCTGGATACGTGTGGGTATTCAAGGAATTATTTTCTGAGAAGTGGCCATATACTCGGTCTCTTCGATCTTCATCCGCTTCAACGAGTACGACAATATGACCTTTATTTAGATGATCCTCATATTCTTTGGCGTGTTCTTCAGGAATCCCTGCTCCTGTCAGGGCTCCAACAAGTCCGCCACCACCGGCACCAATTGCTGCACCGCTCAATGCTGTTGCCAATGGACCTGCGGCTGCCAATACACCGACACCAGGGATTGTCAATAAGCCGATTTCAGCAATGATACCTGCGATACCACCGAGAACCCCGCCGGTACCGGCACCGATACCAAAGCCTTTACCAGCATTCTTGCCTCTGCCGCTTTCGCTTTCTGTTACATGGCTTCCTGTTTGATGCTCAATGTCTTTAATGTCATCATTATCTTTTGCAAAAATGGAAATGTCTTCTTTGGAGTAACCTAAATCATGTAGAGCATTAATGGCACGAACCGCTTCCTCTTCGTTCCGAAACACTCCGCCAACAATTGTCTTGCTCACTTTTATCCCTCCTAAAAAGATATCTTCATTATTTGAATTCCCTGAATACTTAGAGCTAAACATGAATTTTATCACTTTTGCCTCTAAATCCATTCAAAAAAAGCAAAGGGAGCACCCTTCGCTTTTTTCTAAAACGCCCAATTCCCTTTTCTAAAAACTGCTTCTTTGCTTCCATCTTTATAGATTCCATCTATGTCCATTTCATTAGAGCCAATCATAAAGTCCTCATGTACAATGCTGTCATTCAGCCCAGCAGCTTTTTTCTCCTCCTCAGAGAGTTCCCGGCCTCCCTCAAAGCAAGTGGGATAAGAGGAACCAATCGCCAAATGGTTGGATGCATTCTCATCAAATAATGTGTTAAAAAACAGGATACCCGTATCCGATATGGGAGAGTTATGCGGCACTAGTGCTACTTCCCCCAAGTATCTGGCTCCTTCATCCGTTTCAAGGATTTTTTCCAGTAGCTCCTGCCCTGTTTCCGCCTCAGCCTTGATGATTTTCCCCTCTCTGAATGTAAGCTTGAATTTGTCAATGACATTTCCCTGATAGGCCAATGGCTTCGTGCTGGACACGTAACCTTCCACCCCACTTTTAAGCGGGACGGTATATACTTCTTCAGTTGGCATATTGGCAATGAAGGTCGTCCCTGCTTTATTGGTCGAACTTCCAGTCAGCCACAAATGCTTTTCCGGCAATTCAATGGTTAAATCGGTTCCCGGCGCCGAGTAATGCAGCTTCCAGAAGTGTTTTTCATTCAACTTTGAGGCCTTGGCCTGTAAAGCCTCAATATGTTGTCGCCATTCATTTACCGGTTCCTCTTCATTAATTCTGACCGCCTCAAAAATGGTGTTCCATAAAGCGGGGACCCTTTCAGACTCAGGCATTTCCGGGAAAACTTTATCTGCCCACTTTTGTGATGGCATCGCAATGATGGACCAGCTGATACGGTCTGTTTCAATTGCATCATAAAAACTCTCAAGTGCATTTCCCCTTGCTTTTTCATATGTCAGTAATCTTTCTGGTGGGATCCCTCTTAACAAATCAGGATCATCTGCCTCCACCTGCAAGAATGCTCCTTCTTTTTCACCGACAGAGTCAAAAGCAGCCGCAAGCCATTTCGGGAATTGTTCAAAGGCAGAATCAGGAGCAAGCTCATAATGAGTCCTTTTCACCTCTTCATCAAACCATTGCACATGTACCTCCCCTGCTCCAGCCAGGTATGCCTGCTTTACGATTTTCCTGACCAGTTGTTCTGATCCTGTTGGTGCAGAAATCCATAAAAATTGTCCCTTTTGAATATTAATAGCGGCTTTTACAGCAAGTTCAGCATATTTATCAAGATTTCGTTCAAAATCCATTCTGTTTCCTCCGTTCAGTTTTCCATTCTATTTCACTTTATCAAGCAGATGATCACCGTTGCCTGCTCTACTAATAGGCATGGAATTAATGTGTTTGATTTAGTCTGCGAGGATTGTATAGGGGTGACTGTATGTCGGTGCCGTCGATTCAACGGCACCAGCAAAATACCACCTTCCCAACACCTTACGCTTATACACACCTAAACATCAAGAACAACGCACTCTTTGCCGCTTTAAAGCGCGAAGAGGGACAGTCCCTTTTAGTGCTTTAAAGCGCAAAAAGGGACTGTCCCCTAAGGTGCTTTAAAGCACTGAAGACTGTCCCTTTTCCTTATGCTGAAGGTGATATTTGTGTTTGCTGATGCAGTTTCTTTCCTCTCGCTTCTTTAATAGTAAGAATCATGGCGATCAGCAGGAAGGCACTAGATATCTGAAATAGTGTTCCCGTTCCGACAAACTGGGCCAGGACGCCAAATACAAGACCGCTCAAACCGATTCCAAGGTCAATGGAAGAAAAGAACATTCCATTCGCCACCCCTCTTCGGTTTGAAGGAGTTTTGGAGAGCACCCATGACTGCAGAGTCGGGATCAATGAGCCGAATCCAACCCCGAACAACACGCCCGCAATGATGATTAAGAGATTTGAGTGCGCAAAGGACAGGACCCACATACCGACAAACGTAACAGCCGTACAGAAAAGCACCAACCCAATCGGCCCTTTCTCATCAAACCACTTTCCGGCAAAGGGACGTGAAAGTGAAGCCATTATTGCATTAAATAAATAGAAGAGGAATATCTGATCAATACCGCGTTCTTCCCCAAAGATCACAATAAACGTCACAATGGATCCGTATCCGAAAGTAGCAATAACGGTAATGATCGCCGGGTAAATGCTCGACTTTTCCACAAGTGAACCAAAATAAGAGAATTTCAGGTCTTCTTTCCTAGTTTCACTGACCGCCTGCGGTGTTTGGTAATGAACAATGCTGAGCAGTACAAGAGCAATGACTCCCAACGCAGCCGATATTATTATCAGGTTTGAAAAAGATGTGACCTGGAATAGAAAGATTCCCAAGCTCGGCGCAATAATCATGCCGATTGTAATGGATAATCCATAATACCCCATCCCCTCACCAAGTCTTGAATTAGGCACGACATCCACAGCCGCCGTACCATTCACCGTCGTGGACCATCCCCAGGCAAGACCGTGTATAAAACGGAATAACAGGAAAATGACAACAATCTGTGAAAGCGGGTAAATCGCAGTGATTAAAAGCAGGGAAACCGCCCCGATTATCACCAGCGGCTTCCTCGACTTATATTCAAGCATATAGCCGATGAATGGCCTGCTCAATACAGCGCCAATTGAAAACAATGTTGTCACAAGCCCTATTTCCAAGCCAGAGGCTCCGAGGGATTTAATATATGGAGGCAAAGTGGGAATCAGCATTTGAAAGGACATGAACACAAACAAGTTCCCAATCATCAGCATGATGAATGATTTGGACCATAGTGTTTCTTTCATTATTAGTACCTCCTGTCACGGCCATGTTTCAGGCCTTTTTTTACAAGGCTTTTTTCTAAAGCTTTGTTGCTATTTATATTAAGTTCAAGAGATATAGCTATATTTCATACAAATTATCCCGGTAAATAAGAAAGAAAAGAGCTAGTTAGATAAGCCCTTTTACCCGAGGGGAAAATCCGGCCCTGTGGATTTTTCCGATAGCAACAATCTATACGAATACACCGTTTTACAAAATAAAAAACAATCCCCTCCAAGGGAGATTATTCTTTCATCTTAATAATATTTCGGATTACTAAATAATAGCACAAGCACCCGGGAATTGAAATATGTAAAAAGAACCTTCTGCCTTAAAAAAACTGGCAGAAGGTTCTTTTACTCTGATGCTATTTTAAAAATGAAATTAACTTTGCCATACCCACTTCAATACAATAGCTCGTAAACCCCATTCAACTGATAACCGCGTTCAAGGTCTCCTGCATCATTCGCATGATTGATTTCATTATCCAGGATATTCTCAAGGGAACGGATTTCCTCCTCGCTTAATCCTTTTACAAAAGCACCTTCCGACGGATAATGTCCATGCTCGATCTTCTGGTAAATTCCCATCATCATTTCATTTTCTTCTGTATAATTCGAAAGTACTTCCCGTAAATACGCTAAATTTTGATCCAAAACGCTTCCTCCTTTAAACTGCCTTTTATAAATTTAGGATGACTAATAATGCTGGAATTATGCGGGCACAGATTGGTTTTACTCACTTTGCGAATTTCTTCAGCAACTTCCTGATTTTAACTATCACGTTTGAAATCTCTTTTATATAATAGAGGAATATTCACCAGAATCTGGAGTGTGATATGAGTGTGGAATAGTTTACCTAGGGCATGGAAAAAATGTTTTGAACAGGCTTGGATATCGTATTGCAGCGGTTCCTTTCCCATCGGGGCGGCGATTACGGATGAAAATGGAGAAGTCATTGCCACCGGCAGAAACAAAGTATATGAGCAAGCGCACGAAGAAAGACAGGTCTGTGACAACAAGATTGCTCATGCAGAGATCAACGCTATCTTACAAATCAATAACCTTGAAACCAATACAAACAGAAAGAAATACAGCATTTACTCTACCATGGAACCTTGCGCGTTATGCTTTGGAGCCATCGTCATGTCCAGCATTAAAAACATTCACTTTGCCGCGGGGGATGGCCTCGCCGGCGCCACCAACCTCATTAAAGGAAATGACTATATTTCCGGCAAGAATATTCATGTAACCGGCCCCATCAAAGAACTGGAAATCGTTCAACTCGTTCTAAAAACAGATTTTATCCTCCGCAGGGGTCATGACACTGAGCGGATCATCACTCCATGGAGAGTGGACTGTCCGGAAGGTGTCAGGATTGGAGAAGAATGGTATAAAAATGGAACATTGCAGCATGCAAAAGAAAGCGGAAAATCATTTGGCGAAATATTTGATGAAATATTAGAAGAAGCCGCGAAAATGGGGGAAATCCTTTAAGCCCATTCCCCGACCGTATAATTATTCCTCCTTGGGAAAAATTAGCTTTATCAGAATGAAATGGTCAGGGAGGTTGAGCAAATGTTTGAAGCACTAAAAGAAATTCTGGCTGTTTTCTTCAGGGTCATCACCATTCTGCCCCTTCTTTTATTTATCACAATTTATATGGGCAAACGGGCGATTGGCGAACTGCCTATCTTTGATTTTCTTATCATCTTGACTCTTGGGTCGGTAGTCGGTGCCGATATTGCTGAGCCAAAAGTCCAGCATCTTCCAACCGTCGCCGCCATCATTGCCATAGGCATTCTGCAAAAATCCGTTTCTAAATTAAAAATTGCCAACAGGAAAATCGGCAGGCTGCTGACGTTCGAACCAACCGTCGTCATTCAAAACGGAAAACTGCTTAGGAAAAATCTAAAACAAATTCAATATTCCGTTGACAATGTACTTCAAATGCTCCGTGAAAAAGATGTCTTTGATATCAATGACGTAGAAACGGGCATCATTGAATCAAGCGGTGCGCTCAGCATTTATAAAAAAACACAGAAACAAACGGCAACAGCTGGTGACCTTGGAATCATACAACCTTCAAAAGGAATTTCCGTCCCTGTCATCATGGAGGGCACTATTTATCAAAATGTCCTTCGTCAATATAACGTTAACGACAATTGGCTGAAACAGCAGCTGAAATCAAAAGGAATTCACGATACAAATGAAGTCTTTTTTGCGGCGATAAATAAAAACCTGGATCTGCACATCTCCCTAAAGGAGGAAAATCCACACAATGTCCCGTCTGTATATCATTAAAGATTTTCCCAAAAAGTGCGTGGTACAAATGGCTGCTTTGTACTAGGCACCTTTTTTGTACTGTAGCCTCCAGCAGGAGATTCTGGCTTTCGATCATCCGTTTTTGAAGTTTTATCCCCTTCTTAACTTCAATGCCTATCAACAACTTTCAGCGTCAATTAACAATTACTGTATTGCCCCTAAACTTAACCTCCCAAATAAACCTCAACCTACCCCTGAACGGCTACTTCGGTTTTTGGTATAATGGTGAGTAAAAATTCCGGTTTGTTATAGAAGCCGGTTTAAAGGAGTCTTCACCATGCTTGATCTTCTCTTCACCATGCTGGAGAGGCTTGGTATGATCGTCACCATTGCCTTTGTCTTAACGAGGTTCCGCTTTTTCCAGAGTATGATTTATCAAGACAAATTACGGGGCCGGCAGGAAGTGGTCGCGATCCTTTTCTTCGGTTTTTTCGGCATTATCGGTACGTATTCTGGGCTTGCTTTTAATACAGATACCTTACATTTCGACAGATGGGCCATAAGTTTAAATTCAGATGAAGCCATCGCCAATTCAAGGGTGATCGGAGTGGTTCTTGCCGGACTTCTCGGAGGCTACAGGGTTGGTATCGGAGCCGGGCTTATTGCCGGAATCCACCGTTTCACGCTTGGAGGATTCACAGATATTGCGTGTGGAATTGCGGCAATTGCAGCCGGGATGGTTTCAGGCAAATTTCATCAGCGCAATAAGCACGTTAAGCTTCCGGTGGCTTTCCTGATCGGCGCCTTGGCAGAGACCATACAGATGGGGATCATCCTCCTGGTCGCAAAACCCTTTGAAAAAGCCCTGACCCTCGTCGAGATGATCGGTATACCGATGATTCTTGCAAACGGGGTGGGCTGTGCTCTCTTTCTGTTAATCATAAAAAACGTTGTGAATGAAGAAGAGAAAGCCGGTGCTCTTCAAGCTCAGAAAACCCTTAGGATTGCCGATCAGACACTCGCTTACCTCCGAAAAGGGATGAACGGTGATTCTGCAAAGGCGGTTTGTGAAATTCTTTTTAAGGAAATCAAGCCTTCAGCCGTTGCTATGACGAACAAGACGAGCATTCTTGCTCATACAGGACTGGCAGATGACCATCACCGCGCAGGCAGTCCTCTCCAGACACATATTACAAAAGATGTTATCCAGCATGGAAAACTGGTGGTCGCAAATGATGAAACCATACACTGCGTGAAGCAGGACTGCCCTCTTGGCGCGGCAGTTATCGCGCCATTAAAGCAGGGAGGCGAGACGATCGGCACCCTGAAATTTTATTTTGCCTCTGAAAAAGAAATATCGAATGTCATATTGGAATTGATTTCCGGTTTAAGCGTCCTGCTCAGCAACCAGCTTGAAATTGCTGAAGCTGACCGGGCACTGCAATATGCGAAAGAGGCAGAAATCAAGGCGCTGCAGGCGCAGATCAGCCCGCACTTTTTGTTTAATTCCATGAACGTGATTGGATCGCTGATTCGCATTGATCCAGCACAAGCCCGCAAGCTGCTGATTTCTCTTTCAAATTTTTTAAGGCAGAATTTAACCGGGACAACGGCTGAAATCACCTCACTGGAGCAGGAGCTGAAACATGTAAAAGCTTATCTCGCTATTGAGGAGGCACGCTTTGTGGATAAGCTGAAGGTCGAGTATGAAATCGAGGAAGAATCCCTGACACAAATGATTCCACCCCTCACCCTTCAGCCGATCGTGGAAAATGCCATTAAACACGGCATAAAAGATAAGAATGAAAACTGCCTGGTTAAGATCACGATTAAAAAGTCCAAACCAGGAGTGGATATTACAGTAGAGGACAATGGACAGGGCATCCCGGAAGAACGGTTAGCGCTTCTAGGCGAGAACAGCCTGGAATCTGAAACAGGAACCGGCTTCGCACTTTATAATATCAATCGCAGGCTGACTATGATGTTCGGAATGAAAGCAGCCTTAAGAATCAAGAGCAAATATGGCGAAGGAACAAAGATCTCCTTCTGCATACCTGAAATGGAGGCATCTCAATGGAAAAAATGATAAAAGTACTGGTTGTCGATGATGAACGCTACAGCCGTGACGAATTGAAGCATTTGCTCAGCGATTATTCCTTCATACAGGTGGCGGGAGAAGCCGACTCGGGCGAAAGCGCGATCTTGCAGTGCATCCAGCAAAGCCCGGACGTTGTGTTTCTGGATGTAGAAATGCCAAAGATGAACGGAATGGAAGCGGCTAAATCCCTATTGGAACTCAGAAAGCCTCCGCTGATCGTGTTTGCTACGGCTTATCCTCAGTTTGCTGCAGAAGCATTCCGGTATGAAGCTGTTGATTACTTATTAAAACCCTATGATGAGGAACAATTGTCTCAAACTGCGGCGAGGATTAAAAAGCTTTTGCTTTCACCTCCTCCTTCAGACTCTGAGAGTTCAAGGCAGCCTGGCAAACTTGCGGTGGAGGGTGAAGGAGAAATCATGTATCTTGCCCCGACCGAAATACTCTATATGTATCGTGAAGAAAAAGTCTCAAAAATCATTACAAAGAACGGAGAATATGAAGTAAAAACCCCACTTAAAGATCTTGAAAGCAGACTGGGTTCTTATTCTTTTTTCCGTATTCATAAAAGCTACCTTGTCAATTTGGACTATGTCACAAAATTGACCCCTTGGTTCAATGGTGCCTATCAGCTGGAGATACAGGGACACAATGAGAAGCTGTCTGTCAGCAGAAACTATGTTAAGGCCCTTCGCCAGCAGCTGGAATTGTGATCATTCAAGGACGCCCTCCAAGCGTCCTTTTTATTGTGAAACCCCTTTCAAAAATCCGCGCATCTTAACCCCTTATTTTTACATCATAGTCCTTTCTTTCTACATCTTATACTAAAATTTCACCATTTTGCCACAATTACTCTTATAATCTATGTAAACGCATTCATTTTGCCCTTAAGGAGGATTACCATGTATACATTTTTAGCTGGTATTGCACTTTTGATCATTGGTTATTTTACGTACGGCAAGTTTGTTGAAAAAGTATTCGGTGTCAATGAAGGCAGAACTACTCCTGCTTTCACCCATCAGGATAACGTCGATTACCTTCCTATGAACACACCTAAAAACTCATTGATTCAACTCTTGAACATTGCAGGTGTCGGACCTATCTTCGGACCGATCATGGGAGCGCTTTATGGCCCTGTCGCTTTCATCTGGATTGTCCTTGGATGTATCTTCGCAGGTGCTGTCCATGATTATTTGACTGGAATGATTTCCATTCGTAACCGCGGAGCTCACCTTCCTGAGCTGGCTGGTAAGTTCCTTGGAAAATTCATGAAACATGTTGTAAATGCATTTGCTGTTTTACTTTTATTATTAGTAGGTACTGTGTTCGTAACGGCTCCTGCCGGGTTGCTTAATAACCTCATGAATGGCTGGGCCACTATGGGATTGATCCTTGGAGCCATCTTTGTTTATTACATTCTGGCTACTTTGCTTCCGATTGATAAAATCATTGGGCGCTTCTATCCGATCTTCGGTGCCCTGCTATTGATCAGTGCCCTTGGAGTCGGCGGTATGCTGGTATTCACCGGCGCACCAATCCCTGAACTGTCACTATCTAATTTTCACCCTGACAATGCACCAATTTTCCCATTATTGTTCTTGACGATTTCTTGTGGAGCTTTATCAGGTTTCCATGCAACACAAACACCGATCATCTCCCGCACAACTCAAAACGAGAAAAGCGGACGCAAAATTTTCTACGGCATGATGATTGCTGAAGGTATCATCGCTATGATCTGGGCAGCTGCTGCAATGAGCTTGTTCGGTGGATCTGTAGGACTTAGCGAACTGCTTGCAAACGGCGGACCAGCTGCAATTGTAAGTGAAGCTTCAACCTTGATGCTTGGTGCTATTGGTGGAACGTTGGCTGTACTGGGCGTTATCATCCTGCCTATCACTTCCGGTGATACTGCTTTCAGAAGTGCCCGTATGATCATCGCGGACTATTTCAACTTCTCACAAAAGAAAGTGACAAGCCGTCTATGGATTGCACTTCCATTATTCGCAATCTCTTTTGCTCTTACAAAAATTGATTTCACGCTGCTATGGCGTTACTTCTCCTGGGCAAACCAATCAACTGCGGTAATCGCATTGTTCGTCGGCGCTATGTACTTATATGTGGCGAAAAAGAACTTCTGGATTCCATTGGTACCTGGCATGTTTATGTTAATGGCGACAACAACGTATATCCTTAATGCACCAATCGGGTTTGGATTGGCTTTAAACACTTCTTATATCGGAGCAGCAGTGATCTCTGCCATCCTGATAGCTACATTCTTCGTGGCAGCTAAGAAGGCCAGAGAAAACAACATCCCTCTTGAAGAGGATGTCTCCAACTGGAAAAAGGTTGCCTAATGGGCTGCTGCAGTCCTAACTACCGGAAAACGGTGAACGAAGAAGAAGAAAGAATCAATGATAAAGGGAGCGACACGCTTCCTTTATCATTAAAAATCACATTGGTGACCGCAGGTTTGGGTTCCCTGCTTGCCATCATAGTCCTTTAACCCCGAAAAGCCCGGAAGCTGTTTTCCGGGTTTTTTGTTTGGATTAATGATGGTCTTGATTAGTGAGGGGAATTCCTTTTGTGCACAGCATACCAATGAAAATTTAAAACTATTATTAGGAGGAAAAAATAATGAAAATATTAGTAGTAGGAGCCGGAGCGGTCGGCGGTTACTTTGGTGGAAGGCTTGCCGAAAAGGGAGAGGATGTGACTTTCCTTGTGCGGGAGGGCCGCAGAAAACAGCTTGAACAGACAGGGCTGTCTATTCATAGTGTGCATGGAGATATTGAGTTAAAACCAAAAACACTTGTATCGGGGGAAATCTCTGCTCCCTTTGATATGATTATCCTTTCCGTCAAGGCGTACCATTTGGAGAGCGCAATAGAAAGCATTGAGCCATACGTCGGGGAAAATACGATGATTCTTCCACTATTAAACGGCATCTCTCATATGGGAATGCTAGTTGATAGGTTCAGTGAGCATAATGTGATTGGCGGTCTGTGCTTCGTGGAGTCGACACTGGATTCAGAAGGCCGTGTCATTCAGTCGAGCCCAATTCATGATGTGGTGTTTGGTGAAGTGACGGGTGAAAAAACGGACCGGATCATGAAGCTGCAGGATACTTTTACGGGAACAAAAGCCAACTTCACCCTCTCTGAAAATATTAATCAGGATATGTGGCATAAGTACCTTTTCATTACGACTCTTTCCGGCGTCACCTCCCTGTTCCGTTCACCGATCGGGCCTATCAGAGATAATGAGTCCGGTTTAGTGACCATCAAGAAAACATTAGGGGAAACGGCTGCCATCATGAGAGAATTGAGCGCTCCATTAGCAGATGATATTGAAGGGAAGCAATTGGAAAAGCTAAACAGCATGGGGTATGACATGAAGTCCTCTCTTCAACGTGATATGGAAAAAGAATTAGCGATTGAAGCAGACCACTTGTATGGGTTCTTGCTCCATGAAGCAGCCAATCATAACCTTGATGCTCCGACACTAAGCATCATTTATGCAAATCTCAAAATTTATGAAGTGTAAAAATAGAGCAGGCGTCCGTCCTAGGGCACCTGCTCTCTTGTTTTATTGGGAGCAGCGTTTTTAGTTCACACCTGCTTCATTGGCAACAATCAATTATCGTTAGAGTCAAAAAAGGATTTACTGAAAAACTCATCAATTACTTCACGATGACTTTTCACGATATATTCCGGCAGTTCCTCCCTGTAAAAATATTGACATTGTATTGATTCCATTTCATCTACCTTCAGGATACCCTTTACATCTCTTGTACTGTATGCGGTGGTTACGACGTAAAACGGGTCGCCATTTGCCGCCACAATAAAATACTCTTTTCCAGAGTATACATTGATCAAATCAAGCTTTCCGATTTCCAGCCCAGTTTCTTCATAAACTTCCCTGCGTGCCACATCTTCTGTGGACTCACCAAGCTCCATTAAACCGCCCGGCAGACCCCATGCTCCTTCCGGGTATCTTCTCTGCTGAAGCAGCATCCTTTCTCTATCATCTAAAATCACAACGACGGAACCGACCAGTATCAACGGCTGTTTTCCGACCAGCTCCCTCAATTCTTCTACATATCCCATTCAGTTTCAGTCCTTTCTTTACTACTACTCGTTCCATGTTCAATAGGTATTCCTATCATCAATTGCAAAAACTGTTTACTCTCACTCTAAAAAAGGTAATAACACAATATGGGGTCAACCCTATACATTACCTGAGATTAATCATTTTTTAAAATAAATCTGAGGAGGCATTAGAGATGGAAGAAAAAAAATCTTATTACGTAGATATGAGAAGCGGAGATATATTAGAGGAGCCTTCTTTTGAAGAGAGTGCTGGACTGCACATTTTAGCGACACCCGAGGAAAGAACGGAGCTTCAAAAATGTTTCGATGACAATTACGATGATGATGTATCGACTTTCATCCGTTCACATATTCCATTCAGGCAGTATCATGATGACCCTGAAGACGCACAATATGACAGGTCCATGCAGAAAATTTACGCCATGATTTATAAGCTTGGGGATGCGGAAACCAAGCACCATATAGAAAAAATCGGAGTACTCAATGAACATAAGCCTCACGTGAGGGACGATATCGAAAACTTGAAATAAGAGTGACGCCTGGATTACAGAATCCGGGTGTTTTTTTTGTCCTCAAAGATAGAATATATTAACAAAAAAGATTGTTCAAATGCGCAATGCTTGATATGCTAAAAGGCAGGGATTATACATATTTTCCAATTCCCAAACTTAGACCATAACAGCTGGAGGATCGTCCTTGCTTATATTAATTAAAACTCTATTAATCAATATAACTATTTTGTTCTCATTCACCTTTAATGCAAATATTTTTTTTCCTTATAAATATCTGCCTGAGCAAAATTTGAAAGAAAAAATAAACTATGGATTAGTTGGTTCCCTGGGAGCACTGTTCTGCATGTTTTATCCTATTGAAACACTGGGTGAAACACACTTTGATCTTCGAATGATCGCCATCATGATTGTCACTATTTATGCCGGGGTCATATCAGGCAGCCTTGTCCTTTTGATAGTATGCATTTTCCGTTATCTGATAGGCGGTCCGTACATGATCATCGGCATTATTGTTTCCATCCTTGCGTTTGCTGTTGGCCTCTTATTCCAAAAGATGCTACATAAAACAAAGCATAAGTTTCTTGTCAGTTTGTTAATAATGACAGTCTATTCAGCCATTTACATAACGATCATCCTTTTTACCGTTAGAATGCTTGATCTTACTTTTTATATTATTTATTTCGGTACATTCTATCTTACATTTGTCTCCTTGGTCTTGATTATTGAGAGGCTCATGAAAACAAATAAACAAATTGAAGAAATGGTTTATCTTGACAAATTGAACATGGTCGGACAGATGGCTGCGTCGATTGCCCATGAAATCCGCAATCCACTTTCCACTGTCAAGGGCTTTATCCAGCACCTGAGTGAAGATACAAAAGATGAGCAGCTGAAGAGGTTTTCTCCGCTAATCCTGGACGAATTAGACCGGACCAATAAAATCATCACAGACTATCTAAGTATCACAAAGCCGGAACAGTTTCAAGTAACAGTTGTCAACCTGACCAAAGTGCTTCAATCATCTGTAGATTTGCTGAGGCCTTATGCTGCTTATTCCAATACCTCGATTATTTTTAATGCAGACCAAGACTACTACATTCAGGGAGATGAGCAGCATTTAAAGCAGGCGATTATGAATGTCATTAAGAACGGAATTGAATCCACCGAAGATAAGCGAGGCACAGTGGAAATTGATATTTCTCCCGGAAAGCTGCCAGGTTCTGTAGAAGTCCGTATTTCCGATAATGGTATCGGCATGACATCAGAACAGCTCAGCAAAATCGGCCTCCCATTCTACACAACAAAAACAAAAGGAACCGGGCTCGGCAGTATGGTCACCAATAAAATCATTCGCGAATTGCATGGCAAAATTGAATATGAGAGTATGCCTGAAAAAGGGACAGTCGTCCGAATTGCCCTTCCACTGCATCAAGAAAATAACTAAAGCGAATCCTGAGAAGGCTTCGCTTTTTAGTTTGTAGTGGCGCGTTCAATTCGTATGCGCATCAGTTTTTGTTTTCTTCTTTTTGATGTCCCTCGCTTCCTTAGCGGCCTGCATCATTTTCTTTTTCTCTTCTTTTGATGTCCCTCGCTCGCTTAGCGACGTACATCATTTTCTCTTTCTCGCCTTTTGTTGTCCCTCGCTGCATCATCTAACTCTCCCCGCACAAAAAAAGTCAGCAACCTCAGGCTGCTGACTTATCTTTTCCATTACATATTCTTCAATGTTTCTGTCAGTACCGGCACGATTTGTTTCTTTCGGGAAACAACGCCTTTCAATACTGCTGTATTGTTATCAAGTTTTACATCATAAGCTTTTTCAACTGCCTCAGCTTTGTCGCCTAGTGCCAATGCAACAGAATCGCTGTTCAGGATGTCGGTTGTCACAAATAGGAACAGATCCAATCCTTTTTCTGAAACTGTTTTGGAGATGGCCTCTTCAAGTTCATTTTGACGCTGAAGGACTTCATCTGTATCCACTGCATTCACTTGGGCAACTTCTACTTTATAGCTTCCCATCTGGAATTCCTTTGCATCAAGTGAAATCAGATCAGCTGCTGTTTTATCGCCTAAACTCGCTCCAGCTTTCAGCATTTCAAGACCGTACTCTTCAGCTTCCACGCCCGCTAGTTCCGCAAGCTCACGCGCCGCCTGTACATCTTCATCTGTACATGTAGGAGATTTGAACAGCAGGGAATCAGAAATAATTGCAGACAACATTAATCCTGCCATTTCTTTGCTGATGTTCAAGCCTTTTTCTTTGTAGATTTTGTTTAAGATGGTCGCTGTGCAGCCAACCGGCTCAGCACGGTAGTAAACTGGATCGCTTGTTTCAAAGTTGGCAATTCTATGGTGGTCGATTACTTCAAGGACTTTAACTTCCTCGATGTCATCGGCACTTTGCTGACGTTCGTTGTGGTCCACAAGGATTACTTCCTTCGCTTCTTGCGCGACTTTTTCAACAAGTCGAGGTGCCTCCACTTTAAAATGGTCAAGCGCATATTGTGTTTCTCCATTAACTTCTCCTAAGCGGACAGGCTCAACATTTAAACCTAACTGCTTCTTTAGATCCGCATAAACCAATGCAGAGCAGATCGTGTCTGTATCGGGGTTCTTATGACCAAAAATCAAAACTTTTCCCATCATAACTCTCCTTTTTTTCGTTCTTTTATGTAGTCTAATTCACTAGTAAAATCATAACACACGACAGTATTTTATCATACTCGACCGTTGTTTTTGCAACAAATGTTGGCTGGTCTGAAGAATAATTTTTTACCTATGAAGTCTTCATGAGGCACCCTATACTGGAAATTGCGCTCTTTTGCTTATGAAGCGGTTATGAGACACCCTAATCCCAATAATTACGCTTTTTTGGTCTTATGAGGCGTTCATGAGACACCCTATCTTGGAAATTTGCGCTCTTTTGGTCTTATGAAGTCTTCATGAGGCACCCTATCTTGAAAATTGCGCTTTTTTTTGGTGTTATGATTCCTTGAAAAACCCCCTCAAGACTTTCTGGGCTCACCTAGATCTTGATGGCTACTTCAATCCTCATCTTTAATATCCGGGTCTTCAGGAATGGGTTCATTCTGCCATTGTTCAAAATGCTTCCTGTAGGCCTCCATCTGCTCGTGATAGTGATGGAAGTTATCTTTATTGACCAGGTACTGTTCACCATCATGAACGGCCTTGATTCTTTTCTGTTTGATTAGCACTTCGATATACGTCTCAGGGAGTGAGAGGTATTCAGCGATTTCTTTTACAGTCATATACATGGTTTGACCTTCCCCTCTCTATCAAAAAATTAAGGCGTTATTTTGTCTTCATTCTATCACAGTTTTTTTACATTTTTTAAATAGCTTCAAGTGCGTGAATCACATACATAGATTCCTACACAAAAAAAAGATCAAGGCCGATTCGCAGCCTCAATCTCGATTTACACTTCAAAATACAAATCATAATGTAAAGAACAGCCTGGGTTGAAAGACGCGGTACACGCAGGACATCTTGATTCACAGTTCATGTATTCAGCAATAGTCAGTTCGTGGCCGCACGATCCGCAAAGGACTGCTTTTTCATTCCTGGATTCTTTTCCCCATACTTCGGCCGGATGTTCAACTGTTTCCTGGTGGCATAGATGGCAAGGATAATAGGTATTACAGCATTTAAATTTAATTGCAATAATATCTATTTTCTCATGATAGTGACTGCATCTTGTTTGCGGGTCAACGTTAACCCCTCTCACTTCATGTCCTTTTACAATAGTGATGTTATTTGGCATTCGTTGTCATCTCCTGATTTTTAGCGGTTTTTTAAGTCAGCTTTACTTGCGGAAACCTGCTCCCAATGGTCAGACAGGTCGCATGAAACAGCTGAACGAGCGTTGAATTTTCACAGTTTTTAAAAAGGAATGGTAGTGTCATGACACTCACTTCTATGAAGTATAATCCTCTCATAATTTCGAATCCTACTCATAAAGGAGATGATATTATGCCGAACGAAAACCAAAATCAGCATTCGCAGACAACACCTCATTTTGACGGTAAAAACGAACCGGTCTTCAATGACAGCACAGGGGCGCAGATGGGAGTCACCATAGATACGAAACAAGAATTTGCCCGCCAGGAGAATTCATTCCCTGTCCATTTGAAGACAGATAAGGATATGAAAAAGCTTGGTTCATTGATAAAAGGGGAATAGCGTGTTCTTCTTACAGTCTCTCTTATAATTGCGCAATTCCGGGATTGTGCTAGGAGGTGTATAGGACGATAAAATGCCCGAATGCAAATTATCGTACTATAAAACGCCTCTACAGGACGATAAGACGCTGAAATACAAAATTATCGTACTATACAACGCCCCTAAAGGACGATAAAACGCCCGAATGCAAATTATCGTACTATAGAACGGCTCTAAAGGATGATAAGCCTATAAAATACAAGATCATCGAACTATAAAACATCCCTACGCCTAAAGGACTATAAACTGCCCAATAGGAAACTTATCGTCCTATAAGGAAAATTCCCGCCACCCTGCGGACGGGACGACAAAAAACCAGGAGGTGAAAGAATTGACTGACTGGAATGAGCAAGCGGCACCGAATAATAATCTCGGCTCTACTTCTTTCAAAAAAGCTCTAGCTCAAGACAATCCAACTAAAACAGACAAACAGAAAGATAAAGAGAAAAAACATGACCGCAGCTAGGTCATGTTTTTTCCTTATACATTCGCATCAGCAAAATCTGGTTGTTTGTTCGTTCTGTAGATGAGTTCAAGCTGACGCTGCCTGATGTTGAAAATTTTCAAAGGATCTTTGACCGCCTCAGGATTTGCTTTAAGGCCGCTCAGTTCAAGTTCGTTGTCCGCAATCAGGTTATTCGTTTCTTCAGCTGTGGTTTCCAGTTCGGCGAGCGGTCCGCGGAAGAAGATTGATACATCTCTTTCGATGGACTGCTGGAACAACTGAAACTGTGCCATGAATCTTTCCACTACAGCCTGTGCTGTATCTTCATAGGTTTCATTTTCAATGAACCTGGTGTACTGGTTCAGAAGCATCTGCTTATTTTGGCCGATCGTTCCGAATATTTTTCCAACACTTTTCAACAGCACTTGTGAAGGATTGCGGCGAAGGAGTATGTTAAGCTTGTCCTTCATCACCTTGCTTGTCAGTCTGTCCGCATCACGGCGCCAGTCGCTTAAGACTTTGAAGTCACATTGCAGCTCCAGCCTTTCCTCCCGATACATAGCATTGAAACTGTCACGCATTTCTTCAAGATATTGCCTGCCCGTTTTAAGTTCCTCGGTTGCTAACACGATCCATTCCTCGAGATTTTGCTCCAGCTGAGGCATTGCCTTCTCGGTTAAGTATTCCTCAATTCTCTTGTTCATTTCCTCATTGAGTGAGAGATGCAGTGTCCTGAAATCACTATCCTCTTTGATGAAATCAACGCAGTTTTTCAATACAGCCGGAAGCTCTTCCAGTATTCTGTTTTGAACCTGACTTGTTTTTTCTACAAAAGCAGACTTGATGGCGGATGCTTTCTCCGCTTCCAGGTCCTTCAACTGCAGGTAGGCACCATTCAATTTTTTCTCCATATCTTTATTCCACTGGATGGAGTCAATGAGATTATTTTCCCTGTCCACTCTTTGGCGAAGGAGATCTTTCAGAATATCTTTAACATAATAAAGCAGTTTTTCAGTCCGGTCTTCCATTGCTGGAGATCCGAAGTGGAAACGTGCAATAGCTGATAAATCCTCCGCAGATGATGCCTGGAAAACATGGGCATCAGGGAAATACTTTGCTAACAGGGATTTTGTCTCGGCCACTGTCTTCTCCTGGTTCTTCCCTTGATTCACAGACAACAGGACATTGACTTTAAGGTCCGGTTTCTTCTCTTTGACTTTTACCAGCCCCTTGAAGACATTCTCCGTCAAGCGTTCTTCTCCATCAATAACATAAAGAATACTGTCAGCCATGTTTAAAATGGTGTCACCGGTCACATTGGAAGCAAGCAGTACGTTTACCTTATTTTCCTGGAGGAACTGGGATGGCTGTCCTTGCTGCAGCCATACTGTACCCGGCTGGCGGAGCAGCATGGACTCTTCCCGAAACTCCTCTTGAATGTCCAAAGATTGCATTCCCTTATCGGATATCCTTGTATATTGAGTTTGGCTGTTATGTTTTAATACAACAGGTGTCGATGGAAGTTCGGTCAGGATGTTGCTGCCGGCCATGAGGTCAATTAGAGAAAATACTTCTTGTTCGGAAGACCCCGAGACCAACAGACGATGTACCTCAGTATTTTTTAATTCCCGGATAATCCACTCATGTCTGCTGTCAACCTTCACATCCTGATGTTTTGTCCATTCAAGAACTTCATCGAGCAGCGTGAGTGCCTGATCCGCCCCGCCTGACTTCACCTCAGCATTGTTGATCAGGTCCTTTGCCTTCCTCACAGCCCACCCATCAACACTCCTTGGAAAAATCTCTTCCCAGGAGAGCAGAGCAGACGCTGCATAAACCGCATTTCGGGCATCGGTGATCTTAACCCACGCCATAAGCAGCCTTGGGACAAGAGGCTGTAGTTCTTTAACAAAACGCCCGCTGCTGATCAGCATTTCAAATGTTTCTTTATAGAGCGGGGAAAGTTCCATCCAATTGTCCCCAGGCTTGGTGTCAATATCAAGAATCAGCAGATTGACCTTCTCAATCCACTCCTCGTACATATCGCTATCCCTATAACTGTTCCAAAAGGATGTGATAATTTGTTCAAACAATAATTTATCAATGGTTGAAAGGGTAAAGAGTCCTGCCATGAAATAGCCAGGGGTGATATCAGACGTAACTCCTGCAGTGATGTATCCTTTCAGGGTCTCAAACCAGTGCAAATCTTCTGTCCTGATTGCTTCATTTACGGCAAGCTCCACTGCACTGTGCCAATCCTTGTTTTCCTCAAAAAATCTTTGGGCAATGGCAGTCATTTCAGGATAATCAGGATTCATGGATATCGCGTTTTTGATCACTGCATCAGCACTGTTTAGATCCCCCTGTCTGACATAGAGTGAGAATAATTGCAGGGCGATCTCTGCTTTTAAAGTGGCGCTGTCGGTATGAATAGCTTTATAGACCTCTTCTGCAGTTGAAAGCTGATCGAGTTCAAAGAAAGCATCCGCTGTATTTTTTTGTGCCCATCCAGCTAATTCATTATCGATGTTTTCCCATTTAAAAATGGCCGCTTCATAATCTTTATGATGGAAGTAGACCTCACCCTGGGCAAACCGGATATAGGATAAAGCCGGGATATCCTTTGATTGTTCTTGAAGGTATGCTTCCCCCAGTACGGCAATCGGATGATCATGTCCCTGATCTTTGACCATTGTTTTATAAAAAGTCTTTTGTATGTAGTGTTCTTCTGTTTTCATGATAATCCTCCGCTAAGTATATTACTTATGAAAAGTGATCATATACTTCTTCAGTACCTTTATTTTATCAGACTTCCCTCTAGGAAAGATTGCAATTTTACAACAATTTCTACATGAAATGTAATATTTTCTGCTTAGGGCTTCCTATTTCAGAGGCTTCTACTGCTGATCCATGATTATGAAGCCGTTAACATGACTTACCAATCTTCCTGATGGTTATTTACACAGGTTCAATCCATATTAAGAACACACACTAGAGGAAAGGAGGCAATGTGATGGCGTTTATATCGAGAGAGCAGTTAATCAACGATCTTCAAACATCTTTCCCTTCCCTGATGGAAGAGTACGGCTTGGAGGAGATCGGCGTCTTTGAAGAAGAAGGGCAGAAAGATCAGTACTTTCTGGGCTATACAATCAAAAAAGATGGGAAAGCATATATGGTTCACCTTCCGTATAAAAAGGATCATGATGGAGGGTTAAAACCTTCTTCTCATAAATGGACGATAGAATCAGATGACCCCGATGCAGTTGATCACACCGGATTTGACAGCATGGAAGCAGCTTTGAGGGAGATTTAGACTTAGACTGTAGGATTTAAGGCTGCTCAATCTTGAGAGGTTAAGCAGCTATTCAGGGAGCCGGTATTAAAATCAACCTGCAGCATAGTCACTTCTGGGGAGGTGGCGAGGCCTTACGACGGTGCCATTGTCCATTTTTGAGGGTGCCGATTCCTTTGGCGAGACCATTCGACGGTGCCATTGACCCTTTTTGAGGATGTCGATTCCTTTGGCGAGGTCATTCGACGGTAGCATTGACCCTTTTTGAGGTTGCCGATTCCTTTGGCAAGGTCATTCGACGGTGCCATTGTCCATTTTTGAGGGTGGCGATTGTATTATAGGAATCAATCGGTGCAGGCATAGCGACTATTAAAGGCTGCCGACTCTTTGAAATCGGGACCAACCTAAGGAGGCACTCCCCCACCGACTTACCCCTATCCACCGTTCGGTTCCAATGTGGTCACCGCCGATGCAAGCTCGACCTCATTTTCAATGAATATCTTGGCAATGGCATGACGAAGGTCACTTTCGACTTTTTCTTTTATTTGAAAGTTGGTGACAGGAATCAGCACCTGAAATTCCATTGCCTGACTTTTCATATCGACAAACCGGATATCAGGAGGTGGATGGTCCAGTATTCCTTCTGCATCCTCCTTAATTTTTTCTACGGCACTCATAAGCAAATCCTCAACCTCTTTTGTATCCATCCCATATCTCACACTGATGCTCACTTCAGCACTCACCGCGACACTGGAACGATTGCGGATGATCTGCTCAATAAAATACTGATTGGGAACGATCAGCGTACCTTCTTTTGCCGTCTGGATAATGGTTGACCGCAGCCGGATTTTTTCGACCCGCCCATTTTTGCCATTGACCTGGATGACCTCTCCTACTTCAATCGGCCTTTCGAAAAGGATGATGACACCGGATATAAAGTTACCTGCAATGTTACGCATCCCAAAACCAATCCCGATCCCAAGAACGCCTAGGACAGCAGCAATCGCAGAAAGGTCAAGTCCCACAGTTGTCAAACTGATTACCACTGCCAATATCATGACTGTATAATAGATGATCCTGTTAAAAGTATAGCCAAGACCTGCATTGATTTCGTAATACTCATATACCGGCTTCAAAACATACTGGGTAAAGATCTTCACAAGCCTGTGCGCCAGTGAAACAATCATGAAGGCCACTAGTATGAGGAATACCGATACGTCCACCCCTCCCTGAGAATAAAGAGTGTACGTAAGCCACTCCTCCCCCCAGAAATACACGAGAAACAGTAGCAGCGCGCCATAAAAACTGAGCCAGTTCAAGACAGCGCGGGCGGTTTCTGTAAACTGTTCATTCAATACAGAACTTCTGTTTTCTATATACACAGCCGCCCTCTTCAACACTATATTCCCAATCAGGATAAAGGCCAGAAATAAAAGAAACCACTTCAGGTCGACTTCCGATAACCCGCTAAAAACCCTCTCCATCATTCTAATTCACCTGACTTTTCATAGAAATGCACTTTACTGGGTTTATACCCCATTCTTTGAAATCCATTCGTATTCTCCTTTATCAGAATAGAACCAGGTTTTACTTTGGCGGAGAAATTCTACCCTGTTGTTACGAATGTGAGCCTCAATTTATCCCGGATGTGATATCAGACTGCTTCCCTCTTTTGCGGGCCCACGACACTCACTTAGAACCCTGGCATTGCCATTTTCCTGTTTTTTTAAGCTAATGAGACCCACTTACCCCCTGGATAATGACCGTTTACTATTCTTTGCAGGTAAGTTGCACCATCCTCGTTGATACGTTCCCCGTTGCCCAGCAGTATTATTGATGAATTCACAGCTCTCCTTAGCAGGAAATAAAAAAATACCTCTGTGGATAACTTTTAACTGTATTATCCACGTTACGCACCCACTGGAACGTAACCCAGCCCCTCGGGGTCAAATAACCGGAAGTGAATAAAAGGGAAGGTCGGTTTTTTTATTTGGAACATTTCCCTGTCGGGGCTAATCAGTACACTTGCCTTTTAAACAATGAAAAAACCCCTTGCACAGGCAAGAGGCACGATTCTATATTTATTTGAACCAGCCCTTCTCTTTCGATTGGGTGATGGCTTCGATGCGGTTTTTCACTTGCAGTTTGTCCAGTATGGTGGAGATGTAGTTACGGACGGTCCCTGTTTTGATCCTGAGCTCATCCGCGATTTCTTTTGTGTTTTTTCCGTCCGCGACCAGTTCAAGGACTTCTATCTCCCTGACTGTCAAGGGATTTCCTTCTCCATAAGCATCTTCGATCAACTCGGGCGCATACACGCGCTTCCCTGACATGACCGTCCTAATGGAGTTGGCGAGGTCTTCACTCGGGCTGTCTTTTAACAAATAGCCGTTGACACCCGCTCTAATCGCTCGTTGGAAATATCCGGCCCGTGCGAACGTTGTCAGGATGATGACCTTGCAGCCTGTCCCTTTTAGCTCTTCAGCTGCATCCAGGCCGGTTGTGCCCGGCATTTCGATATCCATGATACAGACGTCAGGCTGGAATTTATGAACCAGACGCAAGGCTTCCTCGCCATTCGATGCTTTGCCGACTACTTCCATGTCATCTTCCAAATCCAGCAGTGAACCGAATGCTCCGAGCAGCATCTGCTGGTCTTCTGCGATTACGATTTTGATCATATCAATTCCCCCTGTTCTGTCTGTTTGACATCGTTTGGTACAGTAATGATGAGCGTCGTTCCCCCGTTTTTCACCAGCCTCATGTCTCCATTGATGAATTCCAGTCTTTCTCTCATTCCGACAAGTCCATGACCTTTTCGTTCATCCGCAGCCGTTTCCCGGAAGGCTCCGTTGTCCTTTATCACCATTGTGATTTCCTTCCATGTCTGGTCGATCGTTAACTCACACCTGGTCGCACCACTATGCTTAACGATATTCGTAACCGCTTCTTTTAAGCACATGCTCAGGATATTTTCTGTCAGGAGCGAGACGTTTTTCAGTTCTACTTTTTTTATCCCCGAAAACTCTATTTCAGCCGCTTTTAGTATTTTCGAAACGGTTATCAATTCATCTTCAAGGCGGATACCACGCATGGAAGAAACCATTTTCCGCACCTCATTCAAGGCTGTCCTGGCTGTCTGCTGGACATCTTTCAACTCCCCTTTGGCCCGTTCCGGATCCTTATTGATCAGTTTTCTGGCAAGGTCACTTTTCAGGCCGATCAAAGATAATTTCTGTCCAAGGGTGTCATGAAGGTCGCGGGCAATCCGCTGCCTTTCCTCCAGCTTACCCAGCTCAGAGATCCTTTTGTTCGCATCTTCCAGCTTTTCTTCCAGTTGTCCGCGCTCGTTGCGGTTATGAATATTGAAAGGAAGCAAGATTACGCTGATCCAAATGATGATGACAAACGGAAACTGTTTGATGAAAAAAGCCTCATCTTGAATAATGGTGATATTGATGGAGATCGTAGTTGCAATAAGATGGGCAAAGTACAAAATCAAAAAGGTTTTCCTCTCTTTGATATTCCCGATATAGTGAGCCAGGAAGAAAGCAAAATACACATAGCTGAACAGTGATGTCGACGCGGTCGAAATCCCGATGAGAATAAACGTCCATAAATAGACAAGCCACCCTTTTGAAAAAAAGGCAATTTGATAAAACACAAAAAACAGGATTGTCAAAATGGTCCCCGTAATGATAATGATCATGGATGAGGATTGAAATATAAAATAAAACGGCAGGATGTATAAAATAATCCATATATACGGGGAAACCCCGCTGTTACGTTGAAACGCCAAATATCTTTTAAACATTGAAGACCCTCATTTTTACTAGTTTCTTCTTTCATCTTATCCCTTTTGTCTATATTTTTCCATCATGTATTTTGATCGGCGATTAGACAACTGCACTTGTCCGCCTGAGAATTAGGTTGTATCTGCACAATACCACTCCCCATAACGAATAAAATCCAGCCGTTAAGCTGGATTGTCGATGATTCAATCTGTCACTGTGATGTTATCTACTTTTGGTAAAGACTTTATATCTTTAAAACGGACAAACTTCTTATTCGACTCATCCCACAATTTAAATTTTAGTGAACTTAAGCTTGTGCCAAGTGTAATTGTGGGAACATGCTGAAGAGATTCGTTGCTTAAGTGGGCCTCTTCAAGCTTATAGTTAGGGACCCTTGGAGCAAGGTGGTGAACATGGTGAAAACCGATATTTCCAGTGAACCATTGCAGGATTTTCGGCAGCTTGTAGAAAGAACTGCCTTCAACCGCGGCGAGGACAAAATCCCATTCTTTATTCTCTTCAAAATAGGAATCTTCAAAAGTGTGCTGAACATAAAATAGCCATATGCCCATGATGCCGGCAATATAGAAAATCGTCCCGTGCACCAACAGGAATGCCTGCCAGCCTACAGTGTAACAAAGCACTGCAACTATGGCCGCTATAGCGATATTTGTAATGTAAGTATTAATTCGTTCCTTCCTCCTTGCGCCCTTACGGTTAAATCGGTTTGTAATCAAGAAAACATAAATTGGTCCCAATCCGAACATCACAATTGGGTTTCGGTATAGGCGGTAGGAAATCCTTGTCCAAAAAGAAGCCTTCTTATATTCTTCCACCGTCATCATCCAAATATCACCGGTTCCGCGTTTATCCAGGTTGGAGCTCGTTGCGTGGTGAACAGAATGTTCATGCTGCCATTGATAATACGGAAAAAGGGTGATGATCCCGGTAAGTGTACCAATAATTTGATTGGCCTTCCTATTTTTGAAAAAAGAATAGTGGCAGCAGTCGTGGAAAATAATGAAGATCCTTGTCAGTAACCCCGCTCCGACAATTCCAAGGACCAAGGTCAGTATGTAAGAAACAGAAAGACTTAAATAAGCGAGAGCCCATACCAAAATGAACAATGCTATAGTTGTTACCAGCTGAAAGACACTTTTATAGGTCTCCGCTCCTTCAAAGGGAGATACTTGCTTTCGTAATGAATTTGTCTTGTTTTTAGTCATGTATTCTTTATTCCTTTCCTGTTATTTCTCTTAACGAATGATATAAAAAAGTAAGTTTATTATTGCAGGACACCCGATGAGTAATAGAAAAATATTAATAAATAAACTTTTTAAGGAGAATTTAACATGTTTCTCCTTTATCATGAGCAAAAGACCCAGGCATTATTTCTATTTTATTGTTTATCTTTTGAGCTTCTTTCAAAATGGAGGCCTGACATTAGAGGGTGGAATCAGCATTTCTGGGAATCGGAGGTTTTTTCAAAAAACTTTTTACCCCGGACACCCTTGGTTAAAACCTAAAAAACCTTAGAAGCTTAATCCTGTCAACGCTGTTTAGCTACTTGTTATAATGAGGTTGAAACTAAAAAATAATGATCGTGAAAATTTTTTTCAGGAGGGTTTTAGATGGAGAAATACCTGATGCGAATTAACGGAGAGGAAATCGGGAGCGGCCTGTCGCCTATCGAAGTCACCAATCCAGCTGACCAGACGGTGATTGCCTCTGTACCGAACGGCGGACAGAAGGAAGCAAAAGCAGCTGTGGATGCTGCGCATGAGGCGTTTGTCGAGTGGTCCCGTTATTCCGCTTATGAAAGAAGCGAACTTCTATTTAAATGGCACGATCTCATCGAAAAAAATAAAGACGAGTTAGCGAAAACGATGACAAGAGAACAGGGTAAACCCTTAAAGGAAGCAGTCGGAGAAATGAATTATGCGAATGGTTTCATCTCCTGGTATGCAGAAGAGGGCAAGCGGGTATACGGGGAGACCATACCGGCAACGCAAAGAAATAAGCGTTTGTTTGTCCAGAAACAGCCAGTAGGGGTTGTAGCTGTCATCACGCCATGGAATTTTCCGGCTGCGATGATTACCCGGAAAGTCGCTCCCGCCCTTGCAACCGGATGTACAGTTGTCATCAAACCTGCCGAACAAACACCGCTCACTGCATTGAAAATGGCTCAACTTGCTGAGGAAGCCGGCATTCCAAAAGGCGTCATCAATGTCGTGACAGGTGATGCCAAGGCGATCGGCGAAACCTGGCTTTCAGATACACGTGTCCGGAAATTGACCTTTACAGGATCAACAGAGGTCGGTAAGCTCCTGATGCGAGGAGCAGCTGATACCGTTAAAAAAATTTCCTTGGAGCTTGGCGGCCACGCCCCGGTCATCGTAATGGATGACTGTGATATCGATAAAGCAGTAGACGGCGTCATTGCTTCTAAATTCAGAAATGCAGGCCAGACATGCGTCTGCTCAAACCGCATCTATGTTCATGAATCCATTCAAAAGACTTTTACAGAAAAATTGGTGGAAAAAGTGAAAGGGCTAAAAGTAGGAAACGGGTTGGAGGAAGGAGTCGATATCGGCCCTCTCATCGATGAAGCAGCCGTACGAAAAGTAAAGAATCACGTGGAAGATGCTTTGAAAGCTGGTGCAAAGTTGGAGTATGGCGGAAACAGTGACCAGGGATTGTACTTTGGTCCGACTGTTTTATCCAATGTAAAAGATGATATGCTCTGCATGACAGAAGAAACATTCGGACCATTGGCTCCGATTTCGACGTTCTCCTCAATCGAGGAAGCCGTTGAGCGTGCCAACGATTCTATCTACGGATTGGCCGCCTACGTCTTCACTGAAAATATCACAAAAGGCATTACCGTTTGTGAAGCACTGCAATATGGAATTGTCGGATTGAACGATGGCCTGCCTTCCACTCCGCAGGCACCGTTTGGCGGATTCAAGCAAAGCGGGCTGGGCCGTGAAGGCGGACACCATGGTATTGAAGAATACCTTGAAGTAAAATATATTTCCCTTGGATTATAAAAATAGCGCATAAGCCCAGTTAGCCCCGAAGAGTCGCGCACCTGGAGCGAAGATTAATTATCTCACCCAAATAGCAGCAATATATACAAAAATCCTTTAAAAAAGCAGGCCGGATTCCGGTCTGCTTTTTTGGTCATGGTCTACCCACCAGTCAGTCTAGTACTGCAACCTTTTTTTTACCACGCTTTTCCTCATACATATTTTTATCTGCCAAGGTATAGAGTTCTTTCATTTTACCAATTGAAGTCGTGCTTGAGGCAAAACCTATGGAAAGCATGATATTCAGCGATTGACTGTAACGGTTATAGGTGTCCAGCTTCTGTTGAATGGTTTCCTTCATTTCTTCCGGAGCATATTTTTCAGGATTTTTTATTAGGATCGAAAACTCATCCCCGCCAATTCTTGAAACAAGAACATCATCATTTTGAAAGTTTTGAAGGATTTTGCTCGTTTCCTTAATTAATTCATCCCCTGTTCTATGCCCATAGGTATCATTATAATATTTCAGTTCATCCAGGTCACAAAGCAAAAGAGCGACAGGACGGTCTTCCCATTCATCAAGGACATTGGATTCATTTTCAAAGAAGAGCCTGTTGGATAAGCCTGAAAGCCCGTCGTGATGAGCCTTGTAAACAAGTTCTTGCTGCAGCTGCATTTTCTCATCAATATTGCGGATCACCCCTTGTACTGCCGTCATCTCGCCGTTCTTAAAGATCGGAGTGGCAAACTCTTCAAAGTATTTGTAATTTCCTTCAGTATCCCGCCACCTCTGGATGATCGGCTGGTTATAATCAAGATCACCGGACAGCTTTTTCTCCAGGATTTCACGGTCCTCAGGATGAATGATTTCCAGAGGGGTGTGCCCATTTACCATGGCTCGAACCTGTACACCCGGACCTAATAAATCATCGATGGAAGGACTGAGATATTTGAATTTCAGTACTGGTTTCGTTTCGCAGTAATAAATGATATCCTTGGACCTTTCGACAAGCTGAAAAATTCTCTTTTCATTTTCTCTCGCTTCTGAGTTTTTAATATAGTCAAAACCTTTAAATAAAGATATCCCCGCAACGATTCCCGTTATTAACGTCCAGATTTCCATGGTGACACTCCTTACCACATGTTATAAGAAAAGATAACTCTTATAGACCAGCTGCCTGTGTTTTCTAATACTTTGTTGCTATTTAATATAAAGTTAAAGAGATATGCACTAGGTTTCACAGGATTAATCTGGGTCGGCAAGTAAGAAAAGAGCTATTTACCTTGCTCAGAGAGACAAGCCCTTGTACCCAAGGGAAAAATCCGGTCCTTTGGATTTTACCGAAAGCAACAATCTATGCGAAAACAGCCAAACAGTAAGACCTGCACAACTCTGCAGTAATTTCTTCTTGTACAGAATATTCGTTCGTACGAACAAATATATGATGCTCACAATTGATTTAAGCTGTCGGTCCAACAAACAATAGCTAAAATTCACCAGCACGACAAAAAGACCATTCCTCCCCGGAACAGTCTCTAAGACAGTAGAAAATCCGGCAGCTGGCTGGCATTGTTTGATAACGTTAGCCCCTGTAGCTTTGCGTCGCCACCTTTCGATGGGTTTGCCTTTATCAAATTTAAAATTTGAAATATTTTACACTTTTATTATATAGGTATTCCGAATTAGGTGCAATAATCCTGCTCTTAACAAAATAGGTATTATTGATCCTGAGGAGTTTGCCCTGTGAATTCATTCATATAGTGCTTCTTCAGCTCCGGAAATTTTTTAAGATCACGCTTACCTTTTTCCGATAGTTTATATACCCCACGCTCTACTCGCTCAAACCATTCGTAGTAATTTTTGCTCAAAATGGATTGAGTTTTATCACCGGCTCCCAGTTTAACAAGGTCCTTTGGGGATAATGACCCACTTCGCTCCAGATAGCAGGCGATTCTGATACAGTTTTCTTTGTACGCCGTCATAATTTTGGTCTTGTTGCTGCCACCAATATTATAGTCAGCACTTCTGCCTTCAATCTCAGCCAGCAGGGCATTTCTCTTCCGGCTGCTGTTTCTCTTGCTTTTCCCTGCGTCAAATGGTTCAGGGTGGTGAATAAACTGAGGTTTAGGAACTTTATTGGCAGCCGAAACAGTGATAAGGCCGAGCTCGAGCCTGCGGGTCAAATGACAAATGTCCTTCCAACGTCTCGATCTCATATTCTTCGGCCTCGGAATGGCGATATAAACAAGATCAGTAAGCTTTTGACGCTTCGTGGCCTGAATTAAGAGATCTACCGTCAAATTGAGTTTGAGTTCCACAATGATCAGCTCTTCTCCCTTTACTGCCGTCAAGTCACAATCTCTCACTTCTCCATTCACCTTATAGCCCGCTTTTGTAAAATGCTTCTGAATTGGCTTGTAAAGATCCGATTCTAAAATTTTCTTCGTCTCACTCATTGCAAAAAACCTTCCCGTTTTTGTTAATCAAACGTTTGATTAATAAGAATACCTTATTATACCGCACTTTTGGAAGCCTTGTAATTTGGAAGGTCCATCTATGTGCCAGTTCAATAGTTTGCTTGGATGGGAGGTTAATTGCTGATATGGTCGTAGTTTGGTGAGAAGATGGCCTTTGAATCGTTGGTGAAAGTTCAGAGGGGGCAACTGTGCAAAGTACAGGAGGTGTGGCCTGAGGTTGGTAAAAGCTTAAATAGCTACAGTTATTGGTTCGTGTGTGAACTCTTGAGACATGGACTTTATACACACGTTATATAGGCTTATTGCTTGGTAGTCTGGGGATTGTTGTTTGTTTTTGTTGATGCTTCCCTTTTGATTACCTTGTTAATCATCTGAGGACTGTGTGTTTTTCTTCGCTAAAGACCCTATTACTCCAGCGGTTCCTTTTTATAATGGGGCGTTTCTTCAATAAACACCCTACTACTCTAGCGCATCCATTTTATAATGGGGTGTTTCTCCCTTAAAACACCCTATTACTCCAGCGCTTCCTTTTTACAATAGGGTGTTCCTTCGCTAAACACCCTATTACTCCAGCGCTTCCTTTTTATAATGGGGTGTTTCTTCGCTAATCACCCTATTACTCCAGCGCTTCCTTTTTATAATGGGGTATTCCTTCGCTAAACACCCTACTACTCCAGCATTTTCTTTTTATAATAGGGTGTTTCTTCGCTAATCACCCTATTACTCCAGCGTTTTCTTTTTATAATAGGGTGTTTCTTCGCTAATCACCCTATTATTCCAGCGCATCCATTTTATAATGGGGTGTTTCTTCAATAATCACCCTACTACTCCAGCGCTTCTTTTTTATAATGGGGTGTTTCTTCGCTAATCACCCTATTACTCGAGCATTTTCTGATAAAGTCCATATAATTGTGTAAATAAAAAAGGTCATCTTTCATGACCCATGTTAAAATGTTTTCGACCAAAAAAACAAACCAAACATGGAGGTATGAAAAGATGACCCAATTAAATATTACTATAAACTTAGAAGATCTTAAAGCTAAGATTGAAAGCAGTCCCTTAGAATCACCTGTTAAAGCTTCTTTATCATTGATACTGAATGGCTTAATGGAAAAAGAAAGAGATGAATATATAAATGCTCTTCCGCATGAGCGCTCTGAAGATAGAAAAGGCTACCGGAATGGTTACTATGAACGTGAGTTAATATCTCCTTCTGGAACATTAAAATTGAAAGTTCCCCGCACAAGAGATGGGGAATTTTCTACCACTGTATTTATGAAGTATCAACGCTGCGAACAGGCTCTTATTCTGTCCATGATGGAGATGGTTGTCAACGGGGTGTCAACCCGAAAAGTGACTAAGATTGTTGAACAACTATGTGGGAAAGGAGTTTCAAAGTCTTTTGTCTCTGAGTTAACAAAATCTTTAGATCCCATTGTAAATGAATGGAGAAACCGTCCTCTAAACACAATGTACTTTCCGTACTTATATGTGGATGCTATGTACATAAAAGTTCGGGAGAACGATAAGGTTGTTTCAAAAGGAGTTCATGTTGCGTGTGCTGTTAATGAAGAAGGCCACAGGGAAATAATCGGTCTCCAAGTTACTCATGGAGAATCTTTGGAAAGCTGGACAACCTTTTTTACTCATTTGAAATCTAGAGGCCTTCAGTCTCCTAAGATGGTCATTTCTGATGCCCATGCTGGATTAGTCAGTGCTATTAAGCAATCTTTCTTAGGAACTTCCTGGCAAAGATGTACTTTCCATTTTATAAGAAACATCTCGGACGCCCTACCCAAGAAAAACACGGAGGAGATTAGGCAGGAGCTTAAGGATATCTTCAGAACCTCTCAGCTTTCCCAAGCAAGAAAATTAAAAGAAGAATTTATGGTTAAGTATCAAGAAACGAAGAAGTTCCAAAAAGCTCTTCAAGTATTAGATGAGGGATTTGAGGACTCCATTCAATATCATGCTCACGAAATGAGACATCATGTTCACTTAAGAACCACCAATATGCTTGAACGACAAAACAGAGAAATCCGCAGAAGGGAAAAAGTAATCTCCATCTTTCCCAACGATCAATCTGCCATACGAATCATTGGATCAGTACTCATGGATATTGAAGAAGAGTGGAAGAAACAAAAACCTTATTTGCGTAATTTGAAAATGCAATAAAAGATCCAGAAAAAAGTCAAAAAAATATTCAGTCTGGTGGAGGGGCTCCCCGCCCCTCCACCAGACTGAATATTCAAATAATAAGCAAACAATGATAATTATCTTTGGTCGTTAAACATATTTACACACTAATAGGGACTTGACACATTTTCTTTTTATAATAGGGTATTCCTTCGCTAAACACCCTACTACTCTAGCGGTTCCTTTTTATAATGGGGTGTTTTCCCCCTAAACACCCTACTACTCTAGCGTTTCCTTTTTATAATGGGGCGTTTCTTCAATAAACACCCTATTACTCCAGCATTTTCTTTTTATAATGGGGTGTTTTTCCCCTATTCACCGATACGTAAATACCGTAATTGACTAAATGCACAAAGGAATGAACAAAAACTAAGACTTAAGGTGTAGAGGGACTCCTGTAGCCCCAGCACAAGAGAGAGTGACTCCCGTGAGCCACTCTCTTTTCTTATATCTCTTTTAATCTTTCATTCAGTAGTTTGAACACTTCACTTAATTGATCTTTGGGAATGGTACTGTAAACATCCCCGATGCTGACTTCATAATAACAGGAAGAATCTCCGGTTTCCCTTAAGTACCCGCTTAAGCCGACACCTGTTTGTTCATAGATATCCACAAGTATTGGTTCGAGGTCCGCCTTCGCAACTTCATAGTGCACATGAAACATATTGGATACCGGCACTTCCGGCAGTGTCGACACCTTTTCACAGCTGTTGTAAAGTCGGGCAAGTTCTTTTGCGTTGTGATAATAACGTTCCATCTTGTCTGTTCTCTGGTCAAGATAGTAATCGGCACTGATGATGTATGGATACAGGCTGATCAGATCGCCTCCGTGGCGTCTTTTCCACACCTTGGACTTCTTGGTGAACTCTTCACTTCCGGCAAGGATGGCTCCTGCAATTCCGCCAATCCCTTTATAAACAGACACATACGCACTATCAAAAAGATTACACACTTCCTCTGCCGTCTTTCTATAGTATGGAAGGACTTCCAGCAGTCTTGCTCCATCCAGGTGAAGCCTGATCCCTTTCTTTCGGCAATAATCCGAAATGGCTTGGAGGGTTTCAAATTCCGGAAGCTGACCGCCAATCTCGCGCTGAGGCAGTTCCAACAGGATAACTGCAACTTCTTCTTGTAAACTCTCGATATCTTCTAGAGTGATGACTCTATCCTTATCTGCAAGCAGTACTGACTGGATACCGTGAAGCTCTTTCAAGCCGTCTTCTTCATGAATTTCCAAATGGGATAATGGGTGGTATGCAACCTTTTTCAACTCTTTTTCGTCACACCAGATTCTCAGCGCAATCTGCTGGGCCATCGTACCGCTTGGAAAAAACACGGAGGTCTCCTTGCCAAGCAAATGAGCCATCTTTGCTTGAAAATCCTCAATCACCTGTCCGCTGCCATATATATCACTTTCAGTAACTGGAGGAATATTCTCAAACGCCTTTTTCAGTACTCCTGCATTCCTTTCACCGTGACCATTCGTCTTAACACGTGTTTCTTTAAATGCCTGAAACAAGCTCTTCGATTCACTCACTATGTATCTTCCTTTCCCGGCGACAGGCACATCCCGGCATTTATCATTCCCGACGAACCCGGGGTGCGACAGTCACTCGCCTATAAATGTTTTCAATCGGTTTTGATACTCTTCTTCGGCAACCGTATATGCTTCCGTATGACCCGCCCCTGGCACAATCCACAATTCCTTTTCGCTGGAGGCTGCCTCATATAACGTGTGTGCCATTTCTGTAGGCACAAGTTCGTCTTGATCACCATGGATGATGAACACTGGCAGTTTGTTCTTTTTCACTTGTTGAACTGCCGAGGCTTCGGCAAAGGTATAACCAGCTCTTACCTTCGTAACAGCACTGGTGATTTCCATCAAAGGAAAGGCCGGTAAATGATATAAGTACTTCAATTGATGGGCGAGTTCCTCTTCTACCGTGGTATAGCCACTGTCGGCGATGATTCCTTTCACTTCAGATGGAAGGTCTTCACCGCTGGTCATCAGGACGGTTGCGGCCCCCATCGAGAAGCCATGCAAATAAACATCCTCGGCTTTATATTCATTGATTAATAGATTTATCCATTTTACATAATCTTTGCGATCGTCCCAGCCATAGCCAATATAATCTCCTTCACTGTTCCCGTGTCCCCTGGCATCAGGCTTGAGAACATCGAAACCCTGTTCATGATAGAACTTCGTCACGCCAGGCATCTGTTCGTTACTGCCTTTGTATCCATGGGCAAGGATGACTGCTTTTCCATTCGGATTCTCACTTCTCAGCAGAACAGCGCTTAATATCAAGCCGTCCTGCGACTTCACCTGAACCGGTTCGAATGTCTGCTCTTCCGTCCACTGCAGAACTTCTTCCAGCTTTCGTTGCTGCTCTTCTTCATCGACCATTGAAAATGCCGACTGAGATCCCCCATATAACTCTACCGGCTCATCGCTTCGGTTGACGGCCACATTGTAAAAATAATTCCCCGCCAAAATAAAAATGACCAAGAGGAGGACAATCACCATTCCGCCCCACTTCATAACCTGCTTCATCCTCTAACTCCTTTAAAATATCTACTATTAAATTACTGCAAAAAATTCTTTCTATAAAAGTACAGTTCAATCCATCTCATGAATTTGGAGCCGGATTACCCAGAATGTATATAAGAAGCTTTTCGTAGCTGTTACCAGGCAGGGTAACTTCCTTTTTCAACTGAAAAGCCGTCTGATTCTCCAGAAAAAAGACATACTCTTCAGGAGGATAGTACAAGATCAGTTGGATTTCCCGATTCATTTCTTCAAAAGACCGGAGTATGTTATTGATGACATTAATAAAAATCCCGCCAGAAAACGGATTGAAAAAATAGAAAACATTATCATCCGGGTGAATCAGATAGTTTTGCGCAAGGCAGTTTTGGAATTGAATTAATTCTCCTCCGAAATTGAATTTCATCAAATATTTCTTTCTATTTTCAATAGCCTCCTGGTATAAATACTCATTCATCTCAACTCCGACTACGACCGATTGAAAGCGGTAATGAACATAAAAATTCAACCTTCCTGTACCGCACCCAAAATCTACAATTCTATCAGAGCTTTCTAATTCAACGAAATCAAACAGCCTGTCAAGCACAGGATAAGGAGTTGGCTCATAACGGTTATAGTGGTGTGAATCATAGGGGATTTTTTGAAGCATTTCTGTTTTAATATTAAGTAATTTATCATTCATCATTGATACTCCCCATCCGCTTGTTTCCTTTCTTATAGTATATCATTAATGCTCTCTTCAGGAATCCCGCCTGCTCAAGACACCATTTCCTCCTTAAATTCGTTCCCTTCCTGAAGGCACAAACTTGTAGTCCGCCTTTTGTCATATAGGGGGAGGATTGTCGAATTTCCCTGGAAATAAAAAGACACTTTCCCGTAATATCGAAGTATTTTCGACAATTTCAGAGAAGTGTCACAACTACCGGCTTAGGTGGCCGGATTGTTAGCGGCAGCCGCATTATTTCTTTTTTGAATGGCATTTACCCCCATTACAACGGCTACAAGTTCCTGGTTACTTAGATTGGCAGATTTATTTTCCAGCTTATACGCAGGGGAGGAAAAGAAGCCGCTCACTTTTTCAAAGCTGCAGCTGACTGCTCCTTGTTGATCGAGGATTGTATATTCTTTAGAAAAAGCTTCTGATTCAATGGTATACGTTCCCTTTCCCACTGAGTGATACTGAAACTTTTTGGCGAAGAACGACCATTTTTGTCTCAACTCCCCAAGCTCTTCTCCATTTTTCCCTGAAACGATCCAGCGATTTCCGAAGAAAGGAAACTTTCCGCTGGCTAGAATCTGCCCTTCATTATCCAGCACATCCACACTGGCCGAAAAAGCACTCTTTAAATCCAGCTCTCCGACTCTTTCTTTCTCTGAATTAAAAATATCGGTTCTTCCCGAGGAAAAGAAATTGTCCGAGAAATACAACTCGCTGCTCATATGACCCCTCCTGATTTATTCTTACTATATTTACGGTTCAACCCAGAAAAAGATTCTAAATTGTTTGCCTTTTCCAGACGTACCAGGCACACCCCGTTAATTGTCGAACTATACGAACAAAAAATCCTGCTCCACATTTATATCAAATGTACAGCAGGATTCATTCATCTATTTTAATTGGGTGTACACGACAAGCCTTTTATCGTAATTCCTTGTTGAACGGTCAAATGTACCAGTACACGTGATGAGATTAAGTGAACTGGAATGTGTGTAGCCAAATATTTTTTGCAAAGGAGCTTCATTCCAAGGGTATTCTTCTTTGCCGGTGACGACAAACACTTTCTCCTCCCCATTTTCTCCTTTTACGATAATCTCATCGCCCAGCGCAAGCTTGTTCAGGTCGTAAAACACTGCAGGTCCATCCCGGCTGTCAACATGCCCGCCAATCACGGCGCTCCCAGGTTCTCCGGGGTGATACCCCTTTTCATACCATCCTGTTTTCTCAAAACTTTCCGTTACATCCATTTCTCCGTTTTCCTTCAAGCCGACAGATTCCACCTCGGCCGACACTCCAATAGAAGGGATCTCCAATTCAACAGGTACTATGCCTATACGTTCATCTTTCAGGATGGAATCTGCAAATGGGGAAGCTGAGGTTGTAGTGGAAGCCACAGCAGCTTCCGGTTCTGCAGGAGGTTTTGGCTCAGTGGCAGATTGTTCTTTTTCCATCTCGGCATTACTGCAAGCTGATAGGAACAATAGAAGAAGGCTAAAAATTAAAAATCTCATCTCTGCAGTCCTCCTTATTTTAAGAACGCTGTTTTCGTATATATTGTTGCTCTCGGAAAAATCCAAAGAGCCGGATTTTTCCCTTGGAGACAAGGGCTTTTTTCTCTGAACAAGGTGAAATAGCTCTTTTCTTCCTTGTTTATCAGGCTATTTCTGGTTAATTAAGTAGATATTTTTTAAAGTTTATATTAAATAGAAACAAAGTTTACGAAAAGAGCCTTTAAGAATGATGGACTGACCTTTTGCAAGGCCAGTCCATGCTAATGATTATTGTTTATTTGAAGCGTATTTTTTCATTGCCAGTACAGAGCCGCCGGCAATGACCGTCATTGCTGCAAGCAGAAGTTCAATCGGGAATTCGTTTTGATCAGCACTTCCGCCCATCCCTGTATTCGGCATCTCCGAAGGCATGTTTTCGGCAAATTTTTCTGGGAACTGATCAACGAACGCTCCTGATAACCCTTTTGCCGGATTCAGCATGTGCTCATATGCCACGCGGATTTCTTCAAATGACTTCACATAGTCTCCTTCTGCATAGCTGTCAAACGCTCCGGTTAACTGGTTGACATGCATTTGCAGTCCTTCAGCTAACGCATCGGATGACAGGCGTCCGTCAGTGGCAGTTTCAAGGAATTGAGAGAAGTCTGCACGGTAATTATCAAGATTCTTTAAGGCTTCCTCTTTGGCTGCTTCATCGTCAGCTCCTGTGGCTTTTACATAATCCACAAAGAAACCGATATGCTTGCTCCACATTTCATTGAATTGCTTTCCAGCTTCATCACCATATACAGAGGCAATCGCTGCTGTAAGGTCTTCCGTATTGGCATTCAATGCATTGACTGAAGCCTGATAGTCTTCTGAACCATCCAATCCATTTTGCATCGCCATCGTCGCTATGGCAGCATGCTCAGTAAGTAAGTGAGTCAATTTCGCTCTCAAATCAGATGCCGGAGTGACCGCCATTGTGTTGTCAAACTTATCAGGATATTGATCGGTAATCGCACTTGAAAGTCCTTTCGCTACCATATGCATATGACCGACCGCTTCACGCTCATACTCGTATGCCTTCTCGTAATCACCGGCAACGTAACTGTCAAAAGCCCCAATCAACTGGTTGATGTGCATTTGCAGACCATCTGCGAGACTGCTGGATTCCAATCTTTCCCCTGTTGCAGTTTCCAGGAACTTCGAGAACTCTTCCTTATATCCGGCAAGGTTCGCAAGTGCTTGATCTTTCGCTTCCTGATCATTTGCGCCAGTAGCTTTAACATAATCCACGAAAAATCCTATGTGGTTCGTCCAGATTTCTTTGAACTGAGCTCCCGCTTCTTCGCCGTAAACAGATGTGATGGCTGCAGAAAGATCCTCAGTATTGGCATTTAACGCACCTGCCGCCGCTTCAAAATCTGCTGAACCTTCAGCTCCCCTTCTCATTGCCTCAACAGCTAAATAGGCATGCTCACTTAATAGATGTCCCAGGCTCGTCCTCAACTCTGCAGCTGCTGTATCCACTTTAGGAGTATGGTTGTGATTTTCCCCATCATGCGCAAAAACAGTTCCTCCAGCCGGAATTAATAGTGACATACTCAATGGAATTGCTAGATAAGCTTTTTTCATACGTAATCCTCTCCTCTTTTTAATATTTTCAATGAGCTAACGAAAGCTAATCGATGTTGGATCACTTTTTATTAATTTTTTGCTGAAAAGTGATCCTGCGTTTCTTTCTTCATTGAGCTAACGATTCTTGTTGAAAGTTGGATCACTTTTTTAAAAGGTTTTTCTGAAAAATGATCCTGCGTTTCTTTCTTCATAGAGCTAACGACTCTTATTGAGAGTTGGATCACCTTTTTTAAAGTTTTTTTAAAAAAACTGATCCTGCGTTGCGTTTATCATAGATATATAGTTAAAGTGTGGCTCAATAGAAAAACCCGGCACATATGCCGGGTTTAGGTTTCATTCGTATTTATAATTCTGATGCTAACACGATTTTTCCTTGAGGGAGCTGGCTTCCGGCATCCGGTTCCTGCGATACAGCGACCATATCCCAATCAACATTCTCATAGTTCTCGGTAAAGTTAAAGATCACCGAACCTCTTCCATCCTCTATCGTAAAGGTACCGGCACGCTCAGGCTTCTCATCCTTGATCAACCAGACCTGATATACCTCATCGTCCGTTAGATCTTCCAGATTTGAAGCTTGCAAAACCAGTCTTGTTTCATTTCCCTGCTTGACTATGCTCGCCGTTCCACTTGCATCACCTTCTACGGCTGCCAATTCAGCAAAATTTAAGACCTGGTCTACAGTCTCTTCTACCGCCACTTCAGGCTCTTCTCCAAGCTGGGTCAAGAAATAGGCATTTCCTATAAGGGACAGTGCCAGCAGAGCTGCCACCGAAGGGAACATCCAGCGGGTCTTTCTCGTGATTGAACGTTCAGGTTGTACTTCAGCCCTTTCTTCATCCTCCAGGATATTTGCGAACACCTTGTCCTCAAGGTATTGAGGGGGTTCAACAGGTTGGGAGGCAAAAGGCAGATATTCCTCCAGTTCACGAAGCTGCTGTAAATCTTCCCTGCATTCTTCGCAATCAGCAAGATGTTTTTCAAATCTGGTCCTTTCTATATCTGACAAATGACCGTTGTAATAATCAAGTAATTGATCACAATGCTTTCTCGTCACTCGAAATGCCCTCCTTTCCCTTTCAGACATTGGTGAAGATGTTTCAAGGCCAGCCTGATTCTTCCCTTAACGGTTCCGAGCGGGGTCTCCGTTGATTCAGAGATGGCCTGCTGGGTGTGGCCTTTATAGTAGAAAAGATTTACGATGTGCTGCTGATCTTTTTTCAAAAGAGAGATACAGTCGCGTACCGCGCTTCCTTTCTCTTTCCATTCCATGATATCTGCAGGAGTTTCATGGGTGATTCTCATAGAATCTTTTTCTATATATTCGACCGATTCATGTTTTTTACGCTTGCGAAGAGCGTCTAGACTTGTATTTCTGGTCATTGTCAAAAGCCACGAAGAAAACTTCCCCTTACTCTCGTCATATGGAGCATGCTTCTTCCAAAGCTTCAGGAAAACCTCCTGGATGACTTCTTCCGCAACCTCCCGATCTCCCGTCATTTTATAGGAAAATGAGTAAATCAGTTTTTCGTACTTCTGATAAAGCTTTCGCATTGCCGAGGAATCTTTATTTTGTAAAACCATTTTATATAAGTCAATATCCTTAAGTTCTTCTGGCATAAATTGCTCCCTCTACTGTTTTGACTTGAATGATTTAAGGATACCTAACTAAAGCATGCAACTCAATTTATTACTTAGCTAACGAAGAAAAAGTTTGTTTGGATCATTAAATGGTTTAATATTTTTCTAATAAGGGTAAACACAGCTCGTTTGAAAGGAGGCAGTCCACCAGCGGACAATACGAGGACAGTTATCCAAGAAAAAAGCTTGCCACCTTCCAGGTTCATAAGAAGAACTCCGGACGGTGCCAAGCTTTTAATTTATCTTTTGCTCCAATCAGCATTTTTGTCCATATGGATAAAAGGGATGTCAGTGTCCACTTCCCCTGTAATCCTTTCTATCTCAATATCTTCCCCTTGAAGCCACTTAGAAAAATCAAATTCTACCGGATCTCGGTCACCGCCTAGCGCAAACCATGCTTTACGGTCTTGAGGAAAGTAAGCTGACGTGTGGATGGTTCCCGCCCAGCTTCCATATAAATCGGAAAAAACACCCTTGTCACTGTCGTTTAAAAGCATGAACGCTTTTCTCGCATCCCGAATGGTACCTGAGTTCTCCTGCATGATGTCAAGGCGCCGTTTCGAATCCACCAGATGATTCCGGTTTTCCTCCTGCATGATTTCAAAGTGATTCGTGCAGGCATTGGACTGCCGCACCTGAACACCTCGCGGGGAAGTTTCCACAATGAACGTCTCTCCGCTTCCATCAAGGACGATATAGCTGAAGGAATGGCGATGCGGAATTTCCTTCAGCATGGCAACCGCTTCTCCCACATCGGCACAGGATTCCAAAATCAGCCTGCCGATCATACAACAGATGAAACCGTCTCCCGGCTTCTTTCGGTGCATAAAGTTATACCCGATGCTTAAGCCTTTCTCATTCATGCCATCCATTCTTCCTGTCACGCGCTGGCTGGGTCCGATGATGGCATATCCCTGCCCGTCAGTCGGCTGATAAAAGGTATATCTTCCTTCGTATGTTTTCGGATGATAATCATAATTTCGGATTAAATAGTTATCTCCTGTGAGAATGGAACACCCGGACTTTACATAGTCGACCCGGTAACCGCCAAATTCCTTCAACACCCGCTCCATCGGCCACTTTAAGGCGGCCTGCAATCCAAGCAGTTCTTCCCAGACACCTGGAGCGAACCTGGTTACGGCATGCTTCACTTCCTCAACTTCAATGGAAAAACGGGGTTTGCGCACCTTCCATTGGTTTTCCCTGTTGATGACAGTCAGGGAATCCTTTATCCGTTCTCCCTGCATATAACCGAAGTCAAAATGCGTTCCACGAAATTGTATGATATCACTGTAGATTTGCCTCATTGTTTTAACCCTCTTTTTATAAAACTTTTTCTTAGAATAAAGGATTACTGGTGAGAAATAAAGCAAACGGGGTCGTCTTATACTCCCCTCCCTTATCTGCTTTAACAATCGAACTAATCAACGCAGCTGCTTCCTCGTTTTTTTATATACCCTGCATTTATTCATCTTCCAACAGATACCATCCCTTTACTGTCCCGCAGAAACTTCGGTGTCTCTCCCAAAATTCCGGACAAACGGCAGCGAAAACGTCAGCAAAGCTGCCCCCATCTCAAGAAGCCCCCCATAAATGAAGATATTCTGCGGTGCAGTCCACTCCATAAGCCACCCTGCTGCCGCCTGGGCAATCGGGACAGAACCGGACATGACAAGGATCATGACACTTATGACCCTTCCAAAAATCCTCTGAGGAATTATCGTATGATTCACACTCGGAGCAACCACATTGACTGCTGTTTCGTGCAGACCCATTAGGGCAATCAAGGTGATAATGATCCAAAGATTTCCCGTAAAACCGATCAGCATGATGACGATTCCCTGCAGAAAACATGTCAGCAAAGTCATATAGGGCTTTGGATGTTTAATCGTAAAAACCGAAAATAATACCGCTCCCGCGACACTTCCGATTCCAATCGCCGTATTCATCAAACCGAAACCTTCGACCCCGAAATCTAGTTCGTCCGCGAGAAAAGGAATGCTGATGAAGGTCGCTCCCACCGCTGCATTGGCAAAAAACGCAAATACAGCCATTGTCGTAATGATTGGTGTGTTGATGAAATACTGAAAACCCGTTTTCACACTTTTCCACATTGGTTCTTGTTCAGTCGCCGCCTCTTCTTTTTTCACCTCTTTAACCAAGAACAGCAAAACTGCGGAAATCATGAACGTCACTGCGTTCACCATAATGGCAAAATGGGTGCTGCCGATTGAAACAAGGCCTGCCCCTATCATCGGGCCAATGACGGCTGATACATTTCCTACGGTCATCAGAAGTCCCATCGATTGTGTATAATAATCCTTTTCGACGATTCGTGTTCTGAAGGAAATCCCAGCAGGTTCCGCAATGGAGTCCACCATCCCAAACACCGCTCCAATCACATAGAACATCCAGATTGCATCCTTTTTCAGAACTATCACAAGCAGCGCAAGAATGATGACTGCGGCTCTCAATAAGTTCGACTGGATAAGGAGCCGTTTGGGGTCGATGCGATCGACAATGACACCGCCAACGAGAACAAACAAAATTTTAGAGGCGCCCAATATAAACAGATAAGTCCCTACCACTGAAGGGGATGCTGTTTTTTCCACCAGCAGCCAAGTGAGCGCTATGATAAAAATGGAATCGCCGAGCGAAGAAATCCATGTACTGATCCAGTAATACAAAAAGCTTTTATTTTTAAATATTGATAAATTCATCTTCATGACCTTTTTTTTCCTGTTACCGGCCGGCCACCCTGTGAAAAGGTGGTATCCCTGACTGTCTCAAAAAAAAAGACACCTATCCCACGATAGGTGCCTCTGCATTGCTCCCCCACTGCTCAAAACAGTTAAATAGAAGCGTCTATAAAAAGCTCACCCTGTGCGCATGCAATGAAAAATATTGAATTACACTTAAAAAAGGGCAGACGGGTCCCTTTAAAAAGAGAAGTATCAAAAATTTTCGTTGCAGACTTAATTTCAGGGATACCATTCATCACAGGGTGAGCCTCCTTTCAACTATAAAGTCATAGACTATTATATAAGCATCTGGAAATATATACAATATTCTCTCGGTAAGAAAAAGTGATCAGGACGCTTCCTTCTTCACTCCCGAGACTCCATTTTCCTCAAGCAACCCCCAAATCTTTTCCATCTGTTCTTGATGTTGAATGACTAAGAAATTAGGCTGGAACAATTTGTTCTTTATTTTAAAACTCAGCTTATAGCCATTATTTGCCCGAGGGTCGAGTCCGTACAACTCATGCCACTTAATAATTTTTTCTGCTTCGTAAATCTTGATTTCCGAGAAGTGATAGTATCGTGCATTCAGTATGATGCCCCCAGGCAAAACAAAGAAATTCCCCCGATGCCTGACCGCGCTGATTATGAGAAAAAACAGATAAGAAATACTAAAGAACATGGTATCTACCCAATTGGTAAAAAGGATCACCCACAGCAGCAGAGTGAGCAAAACCAAAGCTGCAAGGGTGCCCCATTTGACCACTCTATAAGATGTAGAGTCTTTGGTCAGCGGTTCCATTTCCAGCCACTCCCCAGGCAGGAGTATGCTTGATAATTCTTTTTTGCTTGTGGGAAACAACGCTTCCTTCGATGTTTCTGCTGCTTTCTTTAAATTCAAGCGATATCGTAGTAGATGATAAATTCCCAGTCCAAATATCAATAAAAAAAACAGATTAATCATGTGACCACCCTTTATCTCACATACTACTAGTAAATCATTTCTTAACCAAAAACCGGGATGCTCTGTTTGCACATGACACCCGGTTTCGCCAGACATTCCTTTCGTTTAAATCTTCTCCGCCATCTTCCTTAAAAAAGGCACAGATTTGTCATCTGGTAAATTTTCTTCAATCCATTTTAATTCGCTGGAATACAATTCAATGATAAAATCAGCTGCTTTTTTATGGTGTTCAGGATTTAAATATTTATAGATTCTATTGATTTCTTTCAACTTGTCTTCAGGAAGCAGCGACTCCAAGGCTTTCATCCCCAGCTGTGCCCTTTCCGGATAGTACCTGTGCAGAAGGACTTTGGCCATGACGAACATGCAGTGCTGCAGCACCTCTACACCCCAGAGACTATTTCCCCTGTTGTAAGCTTTCCTGTATTGAAAAAGAAACCAAGGAACATCGATGGCCAGTTCATGGAACTCTTCAGGCGATAAAAATAAATTCTGTGTTGCTTCAAATTTCTTCATTATATTGTCCGGATCATGCACGACCCTGAAATAGTCTTTCTCTTTGAAGCTCTTCTCTGTCACGGTAAACAGATCCACATGAAGCATATCATCATACACCGCGATAATCTGTGGAGCAATTATGTAAATATCATCATAGAATAAAAGATTTCTATAAGCGTTCAAGTGATCCACACGCTTTTCCAGGAACTTCTTTTCGTCTTCCTCTTTTACCAGCACATACAGGTCAACATCCGAGTGCTCGTCATTTTCGCCTCTTCCCATCGACCCTTTCAAAAAAATCGCCTGCACAAGCTCATCTTTCTTTAAACTGTCAGAAATGCTTTTTACTGCCTTCTCCTGTATCATCCGGCTCCCCCCCTAAAAATGAATATTACGCCATTATATTCCATTTACTTCATGTGTTCAAGTGATTTCCGGGGGTTATTCTTCCTCTAAGACCTCTAGTACCTGCACTGCTTCACCGTCCACAAAATTTGCTTCATAGTAATCTTCCGCTGCCTCATAGAGGGCAGTTGAGTTGGTGGCATTCACATAATGCTGCTTTCCAATGCTTTCTTCAAAGCGGGTGGCAAAGATCCTTCCATCCTCACTCATGTAAATGTAGAACCCTTCACCGAGGTCTTCATCAGCGGCTATGTTTGCAGAGAGAACCTTCTTCTCTTCATTACGACTGACTTGATAGAGTTCGTTATAAACTTCCTCTGCTTCCCCGCTATCAATCTCTTTCATTTCACCGAGACTGGTCAGCTCAAGGAATTCACTGATGGATTCTGAGTCATTCTGCCGCAAAGCTTTTCCCATATCAAGAACCTCGGCCTCTTCTCTAAGCTGAAGAGAATGATACTCATAACCCGTTTCGTTTATGACCTCTGACAGCTGAAAGGATTGTTCCTCGCATGAGGTGAGAATGCTCAGAATGAAAACCAAGAAAATCAATTTTTTTATATAGTTCATCGTCATGTTCCTTTCTTTATGGACAAGCATTATTGAAAGGATAGAAGAATGCCGCCAATCTCTCCTGCACAATAACTTGTAAGAATTTTCTATATTTTTATCATACCATAACCCAAGTAAGGGTTGGTGCTCGTTTCGACAAAAACCGGGTCGTGCCTGGTACACGATGGTGTTTCCTGGCAAATTAAAACACGCCCTGAACATTTTCAGGGCGTGCAAGTTATATTATATCTGCTCGAAGCTTTTGATTTTGCTGGCTTCCACAGTTGAGATGTAGCCTCTTTCCAAGAACCTTTTCAGGTCATTGTCTGTGAATGTATAAGTTCCATCAGCTTTTTTCTCTTCGTAGAATGATTTAATAATTTCAAACATCTTTCTTGTTTCCTCCTTAAGTAATTATGCACTTTAATTTTGATAATAATTTTATTCCCTCATTTATGCCCGGTTAAACCTTGGAACATTCTTTCTCCTTAATGACCAATGCAATCGAGTGACAGAGGTTTCAGCCAGTTCAAATGTAGTTCGGTATGAGTTGATATTCACATGGGGTTAACCGCATAAAGATCCTGCGGACTGCATAGAAAAAACCCCAGCGCTTCTTCATTAGCATATTCATCAATTTTTCTGGAATGCTCCAGCAGTTTCTCCCAATCGGTTTCGGCAGCCATTTTTTAAACACCTAAGTCCGGAATTACCGGTCCTGTGCGAAAAGCTCCACCCTTCCAAAGTACTCGCGGTGAAAGAAAGCAGGAGTTCCTTCATAAAAAAATGCCGTTGCAGAGAACAAAGCTATATCAAATGAAGGAACAAGCTTCTCAGATACCATCTTTTTTTCCATGCAGCCTGTTGTAGAGGGGAAATGACTTCTACATCGACTTTAAGGTTCAATGCTTTCTCAGATTGATAGGCAAGGACCACTTATAAGCGTGGACTCCAGATCCTTTACACAGCCCTTGCTTTTGATGCCTATTTTAAAGGCAAACACAATTTGTATTACTACTGAAAGGATGCAGGTGTGCATGACATTGATTTTTACTTCCGCCTCTGTCTTTATCCTCTATCCTGCTTGATTCTCTTGAAACTGGTCTCCCTTTCTCGTGTACACCTTATTCATATTGCCTTGATGATCATATGGGTCCTTCTATTTACTGTAGTCGAATGGGGGTTCGTGCAGGCGGCAGTCATAAAGTTTGATGGTTGGAAGATTCATTACTCCGTTTTGAAATACCTCTTCATTTTTTCCATTGTTTATCTTAGTGGAGTGATAACAAAGAAACTAAAAAAATGACTGCTGAATAATTGCGTTGTAAATTGGAATAATATACCTCATCTGATAAATCCGGAGGTTGTCTATGCGTACTGAAAATCATTTTGTCGTCTTGATCTTCTTCTCTTTGCTGGGCTTGATTGCCACAATCCTTTTCAGCGGAACACTGCTGTCCAGAGTCAATGAAATTCTCTCAAAATTTGAGGAAAGCGAACAGTAATTCAGCATAGTAACGCATCACCGCACTAAGAGGGACAGTCCCTCTTAGTGCGGTGATGCATTAAAGTAAACAACCTCCCTGCTTAAGTAAGCAGGGAGGTTGTTTTCGACATATTTCGGGGAGAACCTGTCACTCCCCGATTTTGGAAGATTTCGTTTGAAAATCGATGTCGTTATAATAAGTGTTTTTGACCAATACATTTGGGCCGAGGCATTTTACAGCTGGGCAGTGGCAGTTAAGGGATTTGGCTGTTTTCGTTTGGTTCCAGCGGTCATAGGCATCTGTCAATCCTGTGTCCTGCAGGTTGCCCAGCCCTGGTTCATCGCCAAAGTCCGTCACGATGATATCTCCCGTAAAAATATTGACATTCAAGCGGGAACGCCCATCCGGATCATTCCTTACCGTCACATTCTTCTCTGTCAAGAGACGCTGATACAGATCAAGCTCTTCTTGAGATGAACTGCAGGGATAGAACGGCAGGGTACCGAACAGCATCCATATATCTTCGTTGCGATGGTCAAGCAGCCGCTTGATCGCCTGACGGAACTCAGGCAGAGTCAGAGTTTCTAAATCCTTGGCAAAATCGACAGGATACATCGGATGCACTTCATGCCTTGTACATCCCATCTCGATGATATGGTCATGAATCTTTTCCAAGTAAGGAAACGTGCGGCCGTTCAACATGGTTTCTGCAGAGACCATGACTCCTTCACTGGAGAGTCTTTTGGAGTTTTCAACCATCCTGGCAAAATAGTCTGCTCTCTGCTTTTCAGAAGGCTTTCTTTCCATTCGGGCAAAGCCTGTTTCTGCAAACTCTTCAACGGTACCCCAGTTATGAGAGATGTGAAGGACGTCCAGGTAAGGAACAATCGGCTCATACCTTTCATAGGGTAGGGTCAAATTTGAATTGATCTGCGTTTTAACACCCCTTGAATGGGCATATTTCAAAAGCGGGAGCACATGATTTTCAACGGACTTTTTCGACATCATCGGCTCACCGCCGGTTATACTGATGGTCCTGAGATGAGGGACCTGATCAAGTCTTTTGAATATCAATTCCATTGGTAGAGCTTCAGGATCTTTATTCTGCAGAGTATATCCTACTGCACAGTGGTTACAGCGCATATTACAAAGCGTCGTTGTCGTGAATTCAATACTGGATAGTGTCATCTTTCCATGCTCTTTTACATCCATATAAGCTTCCCAGGGATCATTGGAAGGAGAAAGCGGCAAAGAGTCTGTCATTTTTACAACCATCAATTAAAACTTCCTTTCAATATGTATCTAAAAGGCTAGTATTCATACCATATGAAATCTTAAGGGATTCCACTACTTTTTACAATGGAAATCTGTTGACAGTATAGATTCTTCAAGTGAGGGGAGAGTAAATTTAGTTAGGTAAAAAAGTTTCTAATGACTTCCATTGAAAGGACTGACAATATGGATGTAAGACTTTTCTGGGCAATCAACTCTCTTTCAAAGCGTACTGATTTCCTTAATCTTATAATGATTTTCTTTTCGAACAGGATACGTTATGTTTACTTTTTCGTTCTGCTCATTTTATTTTTCAAAAACAAATCCATTACCTTTAATGCGGTCATTTCGGCAGTTGCTTCCATGATCTTCGGGAGCATTATCAGACTGTTTTCTTTCCGCGCCCGCCCGTTTGTCAAAAACAGGGTAGGTATACTGATACCCTCTAAAAGGAATTCCAGCTTCCCGAGTAAACACACTATGCTTACCTTCGCTGTCTCCACTACCTTATGTCTTTACAATCGGACATTAGGAGGCATTTTCACTTGTTTATCTGCATTGACAGGACTCTCCCGGGTGTGGGTTGGGCACCATTATCCATCAGATATTATCGGAAGCGCTTTGATCGGATCGTTTACCAGTCTGCTGACTCGCTTTCTAACCATCAACAGACAGTCATCTGACTGACCTGTCTGTCCTCTTGTAAATACCATCATTTTGCCTGCATATCTGTTTCTATTCAATCGCTCCTAATTTAGGATACTGGCGTGAATGGGGCCCAATCAGGGTGACAGTTTTGCCGATTTATAATCGCTTTTAGAAGCAAAACAGCCGATCCCCTGCCACTGAGGAATCGGCTGTTTATATGAAGAATTTCTTCAGTTTTCGGATTGTCGTGCTTAAGGTATTCACTGTAGAAAAACGCTGTCAACTCACTATTAATAATATACCCTTCCAAACCTGTTACGACTACATTTCTTCCCAATACTTTTATTAACCTGTCACTCAAGGTAAGTCTGAGGCTGGTTATTTCAATTCATGAAAGTTCTTTCGAGCAGTCAACCAATGAGCGATCAGGTAAATCAGAATATAAATAGGTACCGAATAAACAAATTTCCAATTTTGCAGCTTATAAATATCAACCCACACTACTAAAGGCTCTCCTATGAATGCTGTTAACACCCCAAAGAGGAGTGCTTTCTTCACGGCAGATCCGGATGGCTTATATTGTATTAAAGCCATGACTACAACTGGCATTAAAGCAAGATCATATGGGATGTAGGCAGGAGTAAACGGAAAAACTTCGTATCGATATGACCATAACCCCAACTGAACCCCTATGGCATCCAGGGAAAGCGATACAGTCATCACAAAAAAACCTGCCGTCAATAATCTATACCGGCTCTCTTTCTTATGAAATTTGATCCAGCACAGCCAGGTAAGGATGGTCGCTATGGCTCCGAACCACCAACGCCAAGTAAAAAGAACCTCATTCATCCACAATTCCATTACCTTTTGAGTAAGTTCTTGTGACTCCTTGGCATGCTGGTCCATCCTTTCAATTGTGGTCATCTATCTCACCTATCACTTGGGACATTTCTAACACTGATAGTATTTGGTAATCAGGGCGGCTTTATGTATGAAGTCTCTACCACTAAGCCCAGATTACTGTGGGGGCTGAATTCGTAAGGTAAAGGTCTTTAAATGACCGGTCTCGCGATTAACGTCCTTTAGAGACGGATTATAGGACGGTAATTGACGTTTTGTAAAATTATCGTCCTTTAGCGGCGATTTAGAGGACGATAACTTAGAAAAAAGCCAGGCTATCGTCCTTCAGAGACCTTTTATAGTACATTAATTGACGGTACGTAAAATTATCGTCCTTTTAGTAAAGTTTTAGAAGACGTTAATTGACGATCTGCAAGATTACCGTCCTTTAGCAGCGCTTTAAAGAACGATAACTTATCAAAATGACCAGTTATCATCCTTTAGATTTTCCCTGCACACAACTGGAAAATTCATTTGATCAAACTTTCCTGATTTCCACCTGAGCAAGCGGTTATGCAACCTGCTAATCCCCTGAAGCCGGTCCCCTCTGGTCCGCTCCACTTATCACCCCACGACATCACTACAAATTACCTATTTATTGAAAAGTGGTTTTTAAAGGAGTTGTATTGGGTAAAAGGTGTTTGTTTTTATTAGAATTTTTTTACAGAGAAAGGTGAAGAAGATGTCGGCTGGCGAACTGCTCATTATTGGCGGCAATGAAGAAAAGTATAATGACGTCTCGATTTTGCAAACCTTCGCTGATCTGGTGAAGAAAAAACAAGGGAAGGTCGGGATTCTTCCTGCAGCTTCACGGGTTCCTGAAGAAATCAGCAGTATCTACGAGGAAACTTTTCAGAAGCTCGGCATTGAGAATTCTGTTACTTTATCGGTCCCTTCCCGGGAAAAAGCGGAAAGCCCGGAGTTAAGCGAATGTCTCGATGGGATGGCCGCCCTTTTCATCACAGGAGGAGACCAGTCCCTATTGTCTGAATTGATAGCAGGTACTTCTTTTCATAAAAACCTGCTGAGAAGGTGGAAAGAAGGAATGATTCTGGCAGGCACAAGTGCCGGGGCTTCCATTATGGGCAAAGAGATGATTGTCTCTTCACAGTTAAAACTCCACGATGAGACGCTGAAAGTGTATATGGGGGAAGGGTTTGGAATTCTTGAAGACCTCATCATCGACCAGCATTTTTCCCAGCGCGGCAGATTCGGGAGGCTCATCGGCGCAATGGCCGAAATGCCTGGCAGGATTGGATTGGGGATTGATGAAAACACCGCGATTCTTTATAAAGATAGTGAATTTGAAGTGATCGGGGAACACCAGGTTTTTATTATCGACGGCCAAGAGGGCAAAATTTTCAAGACCAGCAACTCTGCAGATGACAGTGAACTTACTGGAACCAATTTCAAACTTCATACACTGACTTCAGGATTCAAGTTCAGCCTTGTTACGAAATCTGTTATACATCCAACAGTAAAGAGAGGAAACGCAGATGAAAATTAACCGTGTCAGATACTTAAAAGGCCCTAATTATTTCAGCTATAAACCTACCTTGTGGATAGAACTGGATTTGGAGGAGTATGAATACCTGCCTTCCAATGACATTCCCGGATTTCCTCACACCTTGGTTACTCTTATTCCTTCCCTTAAAACCCACACTTGTTCACGCGGGTATGAGGGAGCTTTCGTCGAGCGCCTGCATGAAGGTACGTGGATGGGGCATATCCTGGAACATATTGCACTTGAACTGCAGCATCTCGCCGGCATTAAGGTGAAACATGGAAAAACGCTGACCAGCAGTAAGAAAGGCATTTATTATGTCACCTTTGATTACCAGGAAAAGCAGTCAGGATTCTATTCATTTCAAGCTGCAATGGAAATCGTGAGCAGGATCCTGGACGGAGAGACATCGTTTTCCATCAAGCCTTACATTGATAAGACAGCTTCGCTTTATTATGAAAATAAATTGGGCCCGAGCACGGAAGCGGTTTATCTAGCTGCCACAGAGGCGAAGATCCCCGTAGAAAGAGTGGGAAAAAACAGCCTGCTCCGCCTCGGAACCGGGTCCAAACAAAAATACGTACAGGCCACCATTACCAGCCAGACCTCCCACCTGGCCGTGGAAAATGCCTGCGATAAAGAGGCGGCAAAGCAAATCCTCCAGCAGGCAGGACTTCCTGTACCGAAAGGGGAAACGGCCTCTTCCACGGAGGAGATCTTTGCGGCAGCCGAACGGATCGGCTACCCTCTCGTTCTTAAGCCGCTTCATGGCAGACAAGGAAAAGGTGTCATCACCAATATCAAGACGAGGGAAGAATTATTTAATGCTGTCCATTGTCTCGATTCCCTTGAAGATGATCACATCGTAGAGCGTTTTTACGAAGGCAGTGATTACCGCCTGTTGGTCATCGACAACAAATTGACTGCTGCAAGCCTGCGCACAGCTCCCTTCATTATAGGGAATGGTAAAGACACAATCGAACAATTAATAGAAATCGAGAATCAAAATCCTCTGCGGGGGGATGGACACGAAAAACCGCTCACAAAAATCCCTTTTAACCATACAGTGAAATGCTTCTTGGAGAGCCAGAACCTTTCTTTTCAAAGCGTGCTGGAAAAAGGACAGGTCATCCAGGTCGTGGGAAGCGCAAATCTTTCCACTGGCGGGCAGGCAATAGATGTAACGGATGAAGTCCACCCTTCACTCAAGGAAATCGCAGAAAGCGCTGCCACTGCTATCGGACTTGATGTAGCCGGCATCGATTTGATCTGCCCGGATATCTCCAAACCTTTTGATCCATTAACAACAGCCATCCTTGAGGTCAATGCCGCCCCGGGGATCAGGATGCACTTATATCCCGCAAAAGGGAAAAAGCGTGAAGCTGGAAAAGCGATTGTACAATACCTTTTCACCAACAGGTCTGAAGCTTCCATTCCTATTATCTCCGTCACCGGAACTAATGGGAAAACGACAACGGCCAGGCTTGTCAAACATTTGCTCGAGGGCAGCGGGATGACTGTGGGGATGACCAATTCGGATGGTGTTTATATCGGGGATAAGCAAGTGGACGCGGGTGATTGCAGCGGACCGATCAGCGCAAGAAAAGTGCTAAGCAATCCTCAAACGGATATTGCAGTACTGGAAACAGCACGAGGCGGCATTCTCCGGGAAGGCCTGGCTTTCCGTCATTGTGATGTAGGAATCGTCACCAATGTCAGCGAAGATCACTTGGGACTTGATGGAATTGAAACGTATGAACAGCTGGTCAAGCTAAAACGACTTATACCGGAAGTCGTGATCGAAGGCGGCTATTGCATATTAAATGCGGATGATGACTCAACGGCGAATATGGCTGCCTATACAAACGGTACGGTTATCTATACATCCCTGGATCCAAGGAACCCCTATATTCAAAAGGCTGCCGCCAACAAAGGGACGGCCTGGTATGTAACGGAGGATGGCTTTATTACCCTTCTGGACAAAGGGACAAGCCACACTTTCCTGCCAGTTCGGGAGATCCCCGTCACGATCAATGGAACGGCCAGGCATAATGTCTACAATCTGCTCCAAGCTTTGGCAGCTGCCCATTCACAAGGAATAAGCTTGGAGGAGTTAAAGAAAAGGGCGTTGACTTTCCATCCTGATGCCAAGCATTCCAGGGGCCGCTTCAACCGGACACGTGTCCACGGAAGGGAAATCATTATTGACTACGCACACAATCAGGCGGGATTAAAAGCCATTTACGAGGCTGTCGAACACATTGACCGGAAACGCACCATCACGGTCATCTCTTCAGCCGGAGACAGACAGGACAGTGCCATCAGGCAAATGACGAAGATCGCTTCTGCCAACTCAGATTATCTGGTCATCAAGGAAGATAAAGACCTAAGGGGGAGGACATCCGGGGAAGTTCCGCGATTAATGATGGAAGAAGCAGCATCATATTACGGATCTTCAGACTGTTTCTCCACCGTTTTTGATGAAGCTGAGGCCTACCAATATGCATGGGACCATTCAAATGAAGGAGATTTATTGTTATTCCTGTATGAGTCCTTCACAGTGGCGGAAAGCTTCATTAATAGAATACAAAAAAACGAGCTTTATAGTGATGCCACTGAATAAATTGAAGCAACGAGACTGAATAACACCCGGTCTAAACGATTTATGGCCTCTTTCCCTATAGGGAAAGAGGCCATTATGATTCTAGCAAAATTCATTTGTCATCCGGGCGCTTCATATTGTACTTTTTCATAAACCGGTCCGCCCTGCCGCCCTTGTCGGCGAATTTCTGGACTCCGGTGTAAAATGGATGCGTGTCTGAGCTGACTTCGACCTTGATCAGCGGGTACGTGTTTCCATCTTCCCACTCAATCGTTTCTGAAGACTTCAGTGTTGAGCTCGTCAGGAACTTGTAGCCGCTGTTCGTATCCATAAAAACGACTTTTTCATAATTCGGATGAATTCCTTCTTTCACTTAGAAGACCTCCTTGAATGTAGTGAGATTATTATCATGCGGTAAAGAGAGTTTCCAACTTTATGAAGGATTCACTTTTAAGAACTGCCACTATCTTAAAACCCTTCATACTGTATTATTCACGTTACAACTGCCATTCAAACCATCTTCCGTGTCCTTCCGTCTGTCCGATAATATTTTTATATTCTGTACCATTTTTAAAATAATCCAGATGAAGCTCCCTGTCGTTCATATTGTTGTATATATGAATGACGTCCCTCTTGGCCGCAATCCTTTGAATCTCTTCGAAAAGCTTTTTCTTCCCTTCTACCGGAATCTGATTTGCCACATGGGTGTGAAACACACAGACCACAAATTCTTCAGGTATTTCATCTGCAGTACGAGGGAGCAGTTCGATTCCATCCCCTTCAATCAGGTTGATGTCCGAAGCTTTCACATACTCTGCCGCTTGCTCAAACACCTGTCTTCTTTCTTCATGTTCCGGCCATATTAAGGCGCTCAGCCAAAGGTAATCTTCTTTATCTGCAATATTATTAATATGTAAATCCATTCCTATTCTATGAGAAACGGGTGGAATCTCCTCTTTCAAAACAGGGCCATGTTCTCCTATTATCTTTGCTTGAAGTTCCACTGTTGAATTAACATTTCCATAGACTTTGCCCGTGCCATAAGAATAACTGTAATGGTCCCACATCAGCTGAAGCCCTGCACTTGTGCCGATCTCTATCAACGCAAGCGGCTTATTCATTATTTCATAGACATAAGTAAAAGCCGGAAAGAGATAGGCACATCTCCGGACTTCATTAGTTTGAACAAGCTTTGTTTCAAGAAGATGAAGGATTTCCTTTTTATACTCACGGCAAAACTCTTTAAATGGCATAAATGCTGCTTCATGGGTCTTGGGCCTGCGTGTCAAACTGGGATAGTAGTCTTTCAATGAATGTTGATACCCTTTCAGAAGAAGATAATGGACAGAGCCCAGAAGCAGGTTGGGAACTGGCTGTCCTTCCCTTGCATGACCGCATAATTCTAAAATCTCTTCATCTTCTGAAATTCGGCGTGATAGATGTTCATACAGGTCACTGGATCCCCGGCACTCTCTTTCAGCAAACCGGTTGAAAGTTTCAGACAGTATAGTGTTAACCATGTAGAATCCCCCTTTATTTATCACAAAAATTTGAGACCGTCACCTTAACTCTACTCCTTTTTTCAGAAAAATAAAACATCTTATGAAAGCAAAACGATTCATAGGTTCACTACGTTAGGTACGGGATTAGAATGTCTCCTCCTAAAGGCTGAATAAAAAACATCCTAACGATTGGTAATTCCGAACGGGATTCAGACTACACTATTGGTAGAAAGGAGCGATGAAGATGAAACGCAGAATGAAGAAGTTTTTCTCGAAGACCAATGACGCGGAAGCGAAGCGTATCCAGGATCAACTGACCGACAGGCGCGCCAGCTTATATAATATGATGTTTTAAAAAGGCTCTTTTATTAAAGTTGCTGCTATTTTATAAAAAAAGTAACCAGAGAAAAAAATATCATGGTAAGCAAGAGAGAAAAAGAGTTACTCTCCCTGTTTAGAGAGAATACCTCTAAAACACCCGGCACTGAGGATGTTTCCGTAAGCAATAACAAAGACAACCTTTAATAAAAAGGAGGCATTTTTATGCTGGCGATCATCAAGATCTTTTTTACAAATAACGACCATCCGGAAGCCACACGACTTAGAGATGAGGCCCTTAATCGTCACGCTATCTTTTACAACAAATTTTTCTAAAATAATGATCAGTCAAAGGAGATAGGTATGATTTACCTCACAAAGAGGTAGTGCCCATAATTGAATTAAAAAATCTATGGGCACTTCACCCACGACGATCCCCTTCTATATCTTCCGCTAATTTACCCAGCAAAAATATATTGTCACTCTTCAGCCGGGCTTGTCTTTCTCAGAAAGAACGACAGGATGATACCAATTCCTGCGACGACGCCCGCTGCGATGAAGGATACGTTGACTCCGTGGACCAGTCCTTCCATGCCATACTCTTCAGGGTTCAGGGCACTGTTTGTCATTATGGTCACGAGCAGAGCCGTTCCGACAGAACCGGAGATCTGTCGCATGGTATTGTTCATGGCTGTACCATGGGGGATGAGGCTTGGAGGCAGCTGGTTAAGCCCCGCTGTTGTAACAGGCATCATGACCAGTGCGACCCCAAACAGCCTCACCGCATTGACAACGGCCATGTAGGTAAACGACGTTTCTGTTGTCAGGGTGGTAAAGAAAAACGTGGAAATCGTCACAATCGTCAGGCCGACAATCGCAAGCATTCTAGCCCCGAATTTATCGAAGATCCTTCCGCTGACCGGATTCATGATACCCATCAGCAGCGCGCCGGGCAAGAGCATCAACCCGGACTCAAAAGCCGTAAACTTATGCATGTTCTGCATATAGATAGGCAGGATGGTCGCCCCTCCGATCATCGCTATGAACATAATCATGCCGATGATGGTAGCGAGGGTAAAGATCTTAAACTTGAAAACCCTGAATTCGAGGATAGGCTGATCCAGCTTGAACTGCCTCTTGATAAAGATGTACAGAATCAAAGCTCCGAAAACCAATGAAAGGATGACCTGCACACTTCCCCAACCTGCCGTTCCCGCTGTACTGAATCCATACAAAATTCCGCCAAAACCTAAAGTGGAAAGGATGATTGAAAGAATATCCAACTTTGGATTCGTAAGATTGGTTACATTTTTCAAAACAAAATAAGCGATGATGAAATCAATAATGGCTATGGGAAGTACAACATAAAAAAGCACACGCCAAGGGTACTGATCCACTAAGTAGCCGGATAATGTCGGTCCGATGGCTGGCGCAAAGGATATGACCAACCCAAACAGCCCCATTGCGGACCCGCGTTTTTCAACGGGAAAAATAACAAAAAACACTGTCTGCATCAAGGGAATCATGATACCCGCACCTGACGCCTGGACAATCCTTCCGACCATTAAAAAGAAAAAGTTCGGGGAGATTGCACAAATAATCGTTCCCAGCGCAAACAAACCCATTGCAGTCAAAAATAATCTTCTGGTGGTATAACGGCCTATCAGGAATGCGGTGATGGGAATCATCACCCCGTTCACCAGCATAAATACAGTTGTCAGCCATTGCGCGGTATTCGCCGTGAGGTCCAAGTCTCGCATGATGTGAGGCAAGGCCGTAGCCAAAAGGGTTTGATTCAAAATCGCCGCAAAAGCGCCTGAAATCAAAATAGCGACAATGGGCGCAATTTTGATATCTGGTTTCCCTGTTGTGTCAGACTTCTCCATCTTCTTCCCCCTTTTCCCAGGCGTTTGAGTCTAGTTTGCTGTTAATTTCAACCTCCGGTACAATGAGGTCTTTTCTCTTCTATACTCATTTGATTATTTAAAGGAAAAAAAGCAGCCGAAAAACTGCTTCGGTTATCGTCATAATTTTAGACCTTTTGAACAGCAGGGGACAATCAATATGCTTATGTAATAGGCTGTTTTTCCGTGGACCTGGATAACTTTCCTTTTGCTCCCCATGGTCCTCTAGGATACATCCTTTAGGTGTCGCCTATAGGACTTTACTTTTCCTTTTGCTGATTTATCGTCCTTTAGATGTCGCCTATAGTACTCTAATTTTCCTTTTGCTAATTTATCGTCCTTTAGAAGTCACCTATAGGTCTTTAATTTCTCTTTTTCTGATTTATCGTCCTTTAGGTGTCGCCTACAGGACTTTAATTTTCCTATTGCAGATTTATCGTCCTTTAAAGCATCCTATGGGACTCTAATTCCCTTTGCAAAATTTAACGTCTCTAAAGACACCTTAATCAATATCAACTTCACTTTAAAAATCAGCCTTCCTGGACCCCCTCCAACCTGGTAGTTATTCCCACCTTGTTTAAAGAGACGCAGAAGGGGAATTCATGTAGCAGAGGCAGAGATGCCTTATAACAGCTGTGTAAATCGTCTTAGAAGGAAAACAAACAAACAATTTCTATTTTTAAGGAGGAGTTACAATGGCACAAAACAACAATGACAACAATAACAAGAAGATGAGTGTGGAAGAAGCAGGCCGCAAAGGCGGGGAAGCTACTTCAAGAAACCATGATAAGGAATTCTATCAGGAGATCGGCCAAAAAGGCGGAGAAGCAACATCTGAGAATCATGACAAAGAATTCTACAAGGAAATCGGTGAAAAAGGCGGAGAAACGCGAAGCCGACAAAACGACAACAATAATAACAGCAACAGCAACAATAATAACAACCGCTAATCAAACATTTTCCCAGAAGCCTGCACATTTCGTGCAGGCTTCTTACATTTTCTGTAATTTCCTTTACCGCTTTCTTTTACTTTCAAGATGGGCAAGCCGCATATCCATTGCAGAAGCGCCCCCCATTTATCTTTGATATTCCTGGTTATCTTTTTCTTCATAAATTCGGTTGGATAACTTACCCTCTCCTTCCTTTCATTTGGAATATCTTTTTTCGATCATAGCTTTTCCTCACTAAGACTCCAAAGATCCGGCCACGTTGAGGTGTCGTTTCCATTTAGATAAAATACTTGAGAATTCCTGCCCAATGAACGATTATAGATAAGTGGATTTCATGTTATTTAATTGGAGGAACTTATGGAGAACAAGGTAAATTCTAAAGCGATACTCGTCACGTTCATGATTGGTGCTTTCTTTGCCATCTTGAATGAAACACTGTTGAATATAGCTCTTACTGAATTAATGAATGTTTTTAATGTGGATGCTCCGACTGTTCAGTGGCTGGCGACCGGCTTCATGCTTGTGATGGGCGTGTTGATGCCGATATCCGCCCTTCTCATTCAGTGGTATACCACAAGGCAGATGTTCATAGGCGTCATGTCCATTTTCTTGCTGGGCACCATCATCGCTGCTTCAGCTATGAACTTCCCGATGCTGTTAACGGGACGGATGATTCAAGCTGTAGGAACCGGGCTGCTGATTCCGGTCATCTTCAATGCCCTGCTTCTGCTATACCGCCCTGAAGTACGGGGAAAAATCATGGGAACCTTCGGGCTTGTCATTATGTTTGCACCGGCCATCGGTCCTACTCTTTCCGGCGTGATTGTTGATTACCTTGGATGGCGCTGGTTGTTCATCACGGTCATTCCGTTTGCGGTATTTTCAATTCTTTTTGCTGTAAAATATCTGCAGAATGTCGGCGAGGTGACTCGTCCAAGTGTCGATGTTTTTTCAATAATTCTTTCATCCATCGGTATTGGGGGGATTGTCTACGGCTTCAGCAGTGCCGGTGAAGAAGGGGCCGGTTTCACTTCTGCCAGAATCATTACAATACTAACAATCAGTGTGATCAGCATCATTGTCTTTACACTGCGTCAGCTCAAGCTTGATGAGCCTTTGCTCGATGTACGGGTTTTCAAATATAAAAGCTATGCCCGGGGAATCATCTTGTTTATCATCGTCATTATGGCAATGTTCGCTTCAGAAATCGTCATGCCGATGTATTTACAGGGACCTCTTGGCTATTCGGCGAAGGTCGCTGGTCTCTTATTGCTCCCGGGTGCTTTACTGAATGGTTTGATGTCGCCGACGATGGGAGCGTTATTTGATAAGTACGGCCCAAGGAAATTGATCATACCGGGTACCATTACACTCGTTGGGGTGATGTTCTTTTTCAGCAACATCAATCCATCAGTGCCAATGTGGTCCTTCATCCTGGTCTACATGATCTTGATGCTGTCCATCTCTGCCATCATGATGCCTGCTCAAACCAATGCATTGAATGAGTTGCCGAAGAATCTGTATCCACACGGAACAGCAATCGCCAACACACTGCAGCCAGTCGCCGGCGCTCTTGGGGTTTCGATCTTTGTCAGCATCATGACCCAGGGCCAGGCAAGGTATCTGGAGGGCGAAACTGCTGTTACACCAGAAATCGCCAACAAAGCCATGACTTATGGTGTTCACCATGCCTACTGGTTTGCCTTGGCGCTGGGAATTATCGCTGTAATTATTGCGCTCTTTGTCAAAAAGGCCGTGTCGCCTGATTTTGATGAGGAGGAAAACCCTGCTGAGTCTGGAGCTTAATCATGCAGGTAAAAATATATGCGGAAACGGAAACGAACCCAACTTTGAGTTGGGTTCGTTTTAATTTGGTGATAGTGATTTGCAGTAATCGCCTAGTGGCCGTTTTACTTTAAATTGAACTCACTTTTGGACTTTAAAATTGTCCTAGAGGCTCTTTCAACCTAAATTCCACTCTCTTTTTGCCTCTAGAACCCTCCTAGAGGCACTTTCACTCTGAAACTCACTCACGAACTGCCTCTAGAACCACCCGAGAGATCTTTCAGTTCAAACCCGACTAACATCTGGACCTAAGAACCGCCTTCGAGCCATGCTCTTTCAAAGTCCTCCAGCACCCCATCAGCCAGCGCGATATACATCAACAATTTTAGTGGATTACCCCATCCCAATAAGACTTCCTTCAGCGAGCAAAATCTGCTCCCTCACTTGGGAAGGAGATGTACCGCCGTAGCTCCGGCGCGCGTCCACCACATGGTCCGGGGAGAGGATCCGATATATATCTTCTTCAAACAGGGGACTGAACTTTTTGAACTCTTCCAATTCCAGGTCGAGCAGGAACTTTCCTTCCTGAAGGGCATAAAGCACAATCTTCCCGATGATTTCATGAGCCTCACGGAAAGCGACTTCCTTTGTAACAAGATAATCGGCGATATCCGTTGCATTGGAAAAATCCTGGTTGACCGCTTTTCGCATCGCAGCCTTGTTGACGGTCATCGTTTCAATCATGGGAGCGAGGAGCTGAAGCGAACCTTCCAGCGTTTCGACTGTATCAAACATCCCCTCTTTGTCTTCCTGCATATCTTTGTTGTAGGCAAGAGGCAGCCCCTTCAGGACTGTCAACAAACTCATCAGGTTTCCATACACCCTCCCGGTTTTCGCCCGAAGCAGCTCCGGCACATCGGGATTTTTCTTTTGCGGCATGATGCTTGAGCCCGTGCAAAACGAATCATCCAGCTCAATGAATCGGAACTCCTGACTCGACCAAATCACCAATTCCTCCGACAACCTTGAAATGTGGGTCATGATCAAAGAGCCCACCGATAAAAACTCGACAATAAAATCTCTGTCACTGACCGCATCCATACTGTTCGGATATACCTTATCAAATCCAAGCAGTTCCGCCGAGCGTTCCCGGTCAATCGGAAACGTGGTTCCTGCAAGCGCACCTGCACCAAGCGGAGACCAGTTCACCCGTTTCAGGCTGTCCTGCAGACGCTCCTTATCACGTTGAAACATCCAGAAATATGCGAGTAAATGGTGCGCAAACGAAACAGGCTGTGCTCTCTGCAAATGAGTGTACCCGGGAATGATCGTTTCAACATTATCTTTGGCCTGCAATAAAAGTGCTTCCTGGACGGCGTCGACTAATCCAATCAGTTCCTCTGTTTTTCTGTTAAGATACAAATGCATATCTGTTGCCACCTGATCATTCCGGCTTCTGCCTGTATGAAGCTTCCCGCCAACAGGACCGATCAAATCGATCAATTGTTTTTCAATATTCATATGAATATCTTCGTGCTCGACTGAATACTCCATCATGCCGCTTTCTATTTTACTCTTAATCTGTAAAAGTCCTTCAGTGATTAATTCAACGTCATTAAGGGATAAGATGGCGCATTCTCCCAACATTTTCACATGTGCCAGGCTTCCTTCTATATCTTCGAGTGCAAGCTTCTGGTCAAACGAAATGGAAGCTGTGAATTCTTCTACCAGTTTGTTCGTCGCTTTCGTGAACCGTCCGCCCCATAGTTTTGACATTATATTTTCCTCCATTTAAGCTAAGTTATTGCACTTTCCCTTTAGTAACCTATAAACCTGCAAAACTGGTTAGTTTGGCTGCTTCCTCGGATTGTGCTTCTTCTTTATTCACCTGTGAATAGACCTTAGTCGTCAGCCCCCACAGCTTAATAAAACCAACCGCAGCATTATGGTCGAATGCATCTCCTTTTGAGTAGGTGGCAAGCTCTTCATTATAAAGACTGTTGTCCGACTGGCGTCCCGTGACAAAATGGTTTCCTTTATGCAGTTTTACCCGCACCTTACCAGAAACGACTTTCTGAGTTTCATCTACAAAAGCCTGCAGGGCCTTGTTTAAAGGCGAATACCAGAGACCCTCATAAATAAGTTTGGCCATCTGGGCATCGACCGTGGTTTTAAATGCCGTAATTTCGCGAGGCAATGTTAAAAATTCAAGCTCTTTGTGTGCGTTGATAAGGATCAAAGCCGCTGGATTTTCATATACCTCACGGGATTTGATTCCCACCAGTCGGTTTTCAATATGATCGATCCGACCGATTCCATGCTTGCCGCCAATCTCATTGAGGGCTTCAATGAGCTCCACGATCTCCATTTTTTCTCCGTTCAATGATGTCGGGACGCCCTTCTCAAACTCAATTTCTATGTTTTCCGCTTCATCCGGTGTCAGTTCAATCGGATTGGTCCAGTCAAAAGCCCCCTCTGGTGCTTCGGTCCAAGGGTTTTCCAAAACCCCCGCCTCGCAGGCCCGGCCCCATATATTCGCATCAATGGAATAAGGATTCTCCAAATCGACCGGGATTGGTATGCCTTTCTCCTGTGCATACTGAATTTCTTCATCCCGGGTCATCCCCCACTCTCTTACAGGAGCAATCACTTTCATATCCGGTGCCAAGGCATTGATTGAGACTTCAAAACGGACTTGATCGTTCCCTTTGCCTGTACATCCATGAGCCACAGCCACCGCTCCTTCCTTCTTCGCCACATCTACTAGAAGCTTGGAAATCAGCGGGCGTGATAGGGCAGAGGAAAGCGGATATTTTCCCTCATAAAGACAATTGGCTTTCAAGGCTGGGATAATATAGTCCTTTGCCAGCATTTCTTTGGCATCCACCATGTACGCTTTAATGGCTCCCACCTGAAGGGCTTTATCTCTAACAAAATCCAAATTCTTTCCTTCCCCGACATCCAACCCTAATGCAATGACATCATATCCATACTTTTCCTGTATCCATTTTATAGAAACCGACGTATCCAGTCCTCCTGAATAGGCCAAAACAATTTTTTCTTTTTCCACTTCTCAACGCTTCCCTTCTTAACTAAATGATGAATTAAAATTTATTATACTGTATCTTTATACATTTACAACCCCTTTTTTTATGAATGAATAAAAAGAATTAGCTATAATTAACGAGTTTCATATACAATTTCACGAATAAATATTTCTTTCCGCTTAAAGATAAGCATACAATTCCCTATCTGCAGGAAGTGAAAGTTGATTTCACTTGCTTGGATAAGTTAACGTTGATAATGATTATCATATTCGGCTACAATGAAACTATATAGCTCTTAATTCACATATCTAAAACACTATTTTTCATATAAATGCACAGTTTAAGGAGAGGTCCATGATGAGAGAAATAGAATGCTTTGATGTCACGATCGTCGGCGGGGGACCGGCTGGCCTTTACTCAGCTTTCTACAGCGGTCTTAGGGAAATGAAAACAAAGATCATTGAATTTCAGCCCCAGCTCGGAGGCAAAATACATGTCTATCCTGAAAAAATGATCTGGGATGTTGGAGGCTTAACACCTACTCCGGGGGCCAAACTGATGGAGCAGCTTGTTGAACAGGGACTGACCTTTAACCCAGAAGTCGTCCTGAATGAAAAAATCGTCTCCATCTCGAGGGACGAAAAGGGGCTCTTTCTTTTAAAAGCGGCATCAGGCAATGTCCATTATTCCAAAGCGATCATCATTGCGGTTGGCAGCGGAATCCTTCAACCTCAAAAGCTTAATATTGAAGGCGCTGACCGCTTCGAAATATCCAACCTGCATTATACCGTCAAATCCCTGAAATATTTCAAAGACCGGACTGTCATCATCTCCGGCGGTGGAAATTCGGCAATTGATTGGGCGAACGAACTGGTGCCTGTTGCCAAGCAGGTATACCTGACCTGCCGTAAAGGAGAGTTAAGCGGGCATGAAGCACAGGTCAGCCAATTAATGAACAGTTCTGCACAATGTTTATTCAATACTTCCATCTCTAAGCTGATTGCCAAAGACGGTGAAGATGTCATTGATAGAGTGGAATTGACAAATAATCTTTCGAAGGAATCAACTTGCCTGTCCGTGGATGATGTCATCATAAACCATGGTTATGACATGGATGCTTCCCTTCTGAGAGACAGTGAACTCAACATCAAGCTGAGGGATGATTTCTATGTAGAAGGTTCCGTCATGGGTGAATCCTCCATTCCTGGCATCTTTGCAGCAGGAGACATCGTCAAACATGACGGCAAATTGAATTTGATTGCCGGTGCGTTCCAGGATGCGGCCAATGCTGTCAATAAAGCGAAACAGTATATCCAGCCGGATGCCGGCGCTTCTGCCATGGTCTCTTCTCACAATGAAGTATTCAAGAAACGCAACAAAGAACTTGTCCGGCAGCTGGTGAAATAAACGGTAAAAGGCGTATTCCCTTGATGGGGAATACGCCTTTCTTATTGGTGTGGCTCATCCTAACTCCTGTCTTACTTCAGTCCAAGGTTGAACCACACCCGTTACCTCTTTTTTCGCATAATAATAAGGTTCTTTTTGATATAACTATGTTTTGGGAAAGAATAAATATTGTTAATCAAATGGCCAGGAAGTGTATTTCATGGATTTCTTTGCAGGACAAGATTACCTGACACCTATTCAATGGGGTGATGGACCGTTATCGGATTCTTCTTCCTTCTATTAATTGCCAAACTACCGAATAAGGTCGTACACGTTTGTGTGCGTTACCTCAAATAGATATAGTAGTATGATGATAATGAACAGTTAATAATGCATTTTTTTTAAAAAGGAGGATTCGGAATTGGAATCGATACTTTCTTCTTTCTTACCTGCAATCCGCTCGCTGACTCTTCCATTGACGAAAGAGGAAATGCTTACGGAAAGGTTCCTTATTGAAAGGGCCGGGGAATTGGAAATGTACTATTCTCCTCATAACGAGTACATAAATACCCATGCAAAAGTGGTGATGGTCGGCATCACTCCGGGCTGGACACAATTAAAAACCGCATATGAGCAGGTAATAAAAGGGATTGAAGAGGATCACAGTCATAAACAAATCTTAGAAGCAGCAAAGATAGCTGCAGGGTTTTCGGGTTCCATCAGAAAGAACCTCACTGATATGCTGGATCAACTGGGGCTGCCGGAACTGTTCAACATCGAGAGTTCTTTCTCCTTATTTAAGGAAAACAGGCCGCTATTGCATACTACTTCTGTCATCAAGTACCCTGTGTTCATTCACGGAAAAAATTATACAGGCCACAGACCCAAAATTGATCAATCTGATTTACTTAGTTATTATGCCTATCAGTCCTTTAGAGAAGAGCTGGAACAAATTGAGCCTTACGCCCTGATTATTCCACTCGGCAAAACAGTGGAAGCAGTCTTTGAAAAGCTTCAAGAAGAAAAGAAGCTCCCTCGACACACATACTTATCAGGTTTCCCCCATCCCTCAGGAGCGAACGGACACCGGATGAAGCAGTTTAACCACAATAAAAATATGCTGACATCTATACTTCAATCTTGGATCAGTACTACAACATAAAAAGGCATACCTTCCTCATCGAGAAGGTATGCTATTCCAATTCTGTAGAAGAGGTCGCCACTCCAATAATCTGGTTCTCTTCGTTCATTAACGGCTGAGCAAAAACATCATAATAGATTGAACCATTGGATAAAGGGAAACAGATTTTCCTTCTGACAGGTGCCTTAAGGTTCAAGACATCCTTCTTTAACCTTTCCATGGCACGCGTCCCCTCATTATCATCGATTTCTGTATCGGTTTTTCCAATGACGTCTCCCGGGTCAAAGTCAAAATGCGGATTATAAATCCACGTATATTTCAGCCTGCTGTCACAATGAGCCAGAATCATAGGGGAATTATTCAGCGAGAATAGGAAAGGATTTTCGTCCATTGAAAACGCGGAGAAATGAAATTCCAGGATGTTGGCTATTTTTTTTGCAACATCTTCACTGGGCTTGCGCTCTCCTTTTTCAATTTGTGCATAATACGAACGATCAATAAATGCTTTATCAGCAACTTGCTGCTGTGTAAATTTCCTTTCTTTTCTTAAAGTGATCAACCATTTTCGTTTTGTCATTTTACAACAACCTTTCAACCCAATAGAACAAGTGGCTTGTTTGCCACATTTTTTCATTGTCTCATATATAAGGGTTCTAATCATGTGGCTTTTTTGCCACTTATGTTAATCATTCCTTCTCCTCTCTATATGGTAAAATATAGGGGGAGGGGATATAATGACCAACCATATTAATTTTTCCCGTTCAATTGATAATTGCCTTGAGGCAAAAGTCATATTACGGTCAGGAACTATTTGTTACGCCAGCCAGGGGTTCATTGACCTTCTGGACTTTAAAAGTCATAAAGATATTCTCGGCGAAAACATTTTTAACTATATGCATCCCTCCTGTCTTGAAGAAGAATTTGTACGCCTGCTCAAGGGCAGGCATGCGGAGATTTTCCCAATACATAATCAAGAGATGATCTGTGCAGACGGCCGTATAATAGAGACGGAGATCATGGCAGCTCCCTTCATCCACCAGAGTGAGATCCTTGTTCAGGTCCTTATACGTGATTTATCAGATATCAAAAAACATGAAGAGCTGCTTAGGCAATCCGAAAAGCTTTCACTCATCGGGGAATTCGCTTCCGGCATGGTCCATGAAATCCGCAATCCCTTGACGGCGATGAAGGGCTTCCTTCAGCTGATGAAAAGCCATCCAAAACCGGAATATATTGATATTGTCCTGCAGGAGCTGAAGGAGATAGAAGACATAGCAAATGAATTGCTTCATTTCTCCAAGCCTGCAGAACATCCATTGACCAGACAAAACCTTACCGATATCGTCGTGGAAGTCATCAATTTCTGCGGTGCCGAAGCGTTCAAACAAAATATCCAAGTGGAATTATTTCATGAACAAAATCTTGAAATAGAAGTAATCGGCAGTAAAACTCAACTGAAGCAAGTCCTGCTGAACATCATTAAGAATGGAATCGAAGCCATAATGACCAATGGAAAAATCAAAGTCCACATCACCCAAAATGATGATAATGTGGGTATCCATATCATTGACAATGGTGTCGGCATCCCTAAAGATCAACTGAACAATATCGGGAAATCTTTTTTCACAAGCAAAAAGCAGGGCACAGGGCTCGGGATGATGGTTTCATTCAATATTATCCAGAACCACAATGGGTCCATCAATATTGAGAGTGAGGAAGGTAAAGGAACAGCATTTATAATCACTCTTCCTTTGGCAGAGAAAAAATCACTTTCCCTTTCACCTTGAGGAGAATGCTACTTCTAGCAACATCCCGTCCATTTACCAGGCAAGGGCTGATATGGAAATGAGAATACTCCTCCTTTTTTCCTCTGCCAAACATCGAGAAGCCCGTTAAGTTATCTTCTTATCAAAACGGGTAAAATGCCTATTCACTTTCATGCCGGCCTTTTCATGAACTTTCGCTGCAGCGGTTCCTTTTCTGAATCGAGGTTCAGATCTTCAAGCCCTTTAGGTTGGTATTCAGGGTGTGACATTACGAGCGATGGATAGGCAGCCCCACCGCTTGCCGTTACAGCTGCAAATCCAATGACTCTCCCCCATTCCATCACCACACAAGTGTGCGCCTCCATATCGGCCAGTGGAATTTGTTTTGTGTCCCCTTCAGTTGTTTCGATTTCTCCAAACCATGCAGGTCATAAGCCTCCAGGAGTTTAACAAGTCCAGGCACATCTCTCATTTCTGAACACCTGATATTCATACCGGTTCTTCTTCACTATAGTATTTTTCTCTTTAGTAGTTCCATATAACTCCGTGAAAATCCTTCTTTGAGGGGAAACGACCTGGGAACCGGGGGAGTGGTTATTCATAGGGCCAGAAACTCTTTTCTAACACTTTGTTGCTATTTAAGTTCAAGAGATATGCCTTAATGCCCAAAACTTGCTTTGGTAAGCAAGAAAGAAAAGAGCTAATCACCCTTGTCAGTCAGACATGCCCTTGTACCCGAGGGAAAAATCCGTCCATTTGGATTTTTGCGAAAGCAACAATCTATACGAATACAGCCTACTGAAAAATGCTCAGTTAATGCTCAAATTCAATTTCTCTTAGACATCAGGAGCCCTTGTGATTATTAAGGGGGAACTAAGACGCGGTATTTCATTTCGAGTGGACTGAGCGAATGACACCCTGCGCTCCGCACGCGCGGTACTTCATTTCATCTAAACCTCTCAAATGACGACATGCGCTCCACAAGCGCGGTACTTCATTTCTCCTAAACCACTCAAATGACGACATGCGCCCCGCACGCGCGGTACTTCATTTCATTTAAACCAGGCAAATGACGACATGCGCCCCGCACGCGCGGTACTTCACTTCATCTAAACCTCTCAAATGACGACATGCG